>JBIPMA010000014.1:0-10827 GCA_044369335.1 Schleiferiaceae bacterium
CCAAGTGTTTGGGTGGTGACGGCGTCTCCAGAAGTGGCGTTGTTGCCGTTGGCAAACATACTGGCGACGTAAATGGTGGTTCCGTTGGGGGCGTTTCCGCTGTTCCACGTGAAGGTCCACGTGGCTTGGCCGTTGCTGACCGTGTTGCCGCTCGAGGTGTGGGTCACGTAGCTACTGTTGACGACTTTACTTCCGGTTCCGGCGGTGAGGCTGCCCTGGTGGCCGGCGGACTCTACGGATGCTTGGAATCCGCTTTTGGGGTTGCTGGCTCCGCCCGTGGCGTTGGTCACGGTGATCAAGTAGTTGGTGTTCGGAACAAATCCGGTCGACGGAATGTCGGTGCTAATATTTACCGTTTGGGTCGAGATCGACGCGCCACTATGGCAGCTTGAGCAGGTTTGGCTTCCGCTCGCGGGAGAGCCAGATTTTCCGCCCGAAGGGCCTGATGAATTGGTCAGTGCGGGCAGGCTTGCCAGGGCAAAGGCAAGGATGGCGTAGCGTTTTTTCATACTAATGCAAACGTATTAAGCGGGTTGTAGTTCATGGATGGTTACTTCGGGCCACATTCCGACGCGTCCGGGGAAGGCAAGGTAGCCAAATCCGCGGTTGACGTACAGCGTTTTTTGGCCCACTGGGTAGGCGCCGTCCCAACGCGGGTACTTCCACTTGACGGGGCTCCACTTGAACCAACCCGGAATCTCGATTCCGAACTGCATGCCGTGGGTGTGCCCGCTGAGTGTGAGCGCAATGTTGGCGGAATTCGGGAGCACCTCGGCATCAAAATGCGACGGGTCGTGGCTGAGCAAAATCTTAGGCGTCGCGGGGTCGGGGCAAAGCGCCAGCGTTTCGTCGAGGCGACCGTACTGTGGGAACGGCGGGAGGCCCCAGTTTTCGATTCCGAGGAGCTCGAGCTCGGCACCGTCCTTGGTCAGCACCGCGCGCTGGTTGCGCAGCAGGGTCCAGCCCATCCCGGCGTGGTTGCGTGTGAGGCGTTCGAGGTTGGCCTCCTTGACTTCGGGGCTCGGCCAGGGCACGTAGTCGCCGTAGTCGTGGTTGCCCAAAATGCTGAAGACTCCGTGCGGTGCCTTGATTTGGCTAAACCGCTCCATCCAAGGTTCAATCTCGTCGGCCGTGTTGTTCACCAGGTCGCCCGTGAACACGACGGCGTCGCCGTTGGCCTCGAGTACGGCGTCGATACCCTTTTGGACTTCGTCAGGGTCGGTGAAGCTGCCGCTGTGGATGTCGCTGATTTGTACGATGCGGAACCCGCGGAAGGCCTCAGGCAAGCCCGGAATCCGCGCGATGTGCTTTTTGATGCGGTAGCGCGAACGGCCAAACTGCCATCCGTCCAAAATACCGAGAAAGGGAATGGTTCCGAGGGCGACCGCAAGCCAGCCAAGGGCCTTGCGGCGTTCGGGCCAGCCTTCGTTGCCAAATAAGGCGAAGCCTCCGCGCACGAAGTCTTCGGCGAGCCAAATGGCAATCATCGGGAGTTTGGGAACGTACAGCAGGACGAACCAAATCATAAACGTTTGCATTCCGCGCCGAATCTCATCGGACGGGGCCGACGGGTCGTACTTGAAGAAGGCATAAAGGACATAGGCGTAGCCCAGGCCGTGCACCACCATAAAGACGCGCTTGACCCAGGTGGCTGGGTCGAGGGTGCGCAGGCCGCGGTACACATATAGGTCCATCGCAAAGTAGAGGACCAGGACAAAGAGAAAGGCTACAGGAGATCGCATAAACAAAGAGGTGCAAAGGTCGTACTACCTTCGCTACAAATGCTCAACCCATTTCGAAGTGTTTCGGTGTACCAGCTCCGCCAGCGGTGGAAGGCCGGGTTGCTGCTTTTTGCCCTCGTCATTGCGGCTGCAACGCTGTGGTACACGGAGTCGCTGGCGCATGGCCTTCGCCGGCGTGAATCGCGCGAAGTGGAACGTTGGGCCATGGCAGTTGAGCACATTATTCACGCCTCAACCGAGGTCGACTTGACGCTTGCCACCCAAATTATTGAAGATAACGAGTCGATTCCATTACTGCTCGTCGACGACCAAGACCGGGTGGTTTCGTCGCGTAACGTAGCCTGGCGCGATTCAACGGCGGCAGACACGCTGTACTGGTTGGACGCCATGAAGGCCTATGCGCCTCCAATTGAGCTTGAACTGGCACCGGGCTTGAGTCAGTACATCTACCAGTACGAGTCGACGACCTTGGGGCAGCTTCGCGTATACCCGCGAGTGCTGCTTGGCGTCATGGCGCTGTTTTTGTCCTTGTCGTACTACGGATTTCACCGCGCCCGCCGGGCCGAAGAAGACCAAGTGTGGACTGGCATGGCCCGCGAAACCGCCCACCAACTTGGCACTCCGCTGTCGGCCCTCTACGGCTGGCTCACCGTACTTGAGGACGAAGCCGCCGCACAGCCGAACCTAATGCCCTTGCTCGCTGAGGTGCGCAAGGACCTCGAGCGCCTGCAGACCGTCGCCGACCGCTTTTCAAAAATCGGTTCCGACCAACCCGGAGAAGTTGCCGACCTCACCCCGTTGGTCGAGCACAGTGTCAGTTACCTTCAAAAGCGCCTGCCCAAAGGGGTGGAGCTGCGCTACGACGTGGCGGCCACACTTCCCCAAGTGCGCTACCAACCGGTGCTTCTGGGTTGGGTTCTCGAGAACCTCATTCGCAACGCCGTCGATGCGCTTCCCGACCAAAAGGGCCGGATCGAGGTTCGCGCCCACCGCGTCGGAGATCAAGTGGTGGTCGATGTGGCCGATAACGGCAAAGGCATGACGGCCAAGGTGCGGCGTTCGGTCTTTCGCCCCGGATTTACCACTAAAAAGCGCGGCTGGGGCCTCGGGCTCAGTTTGGCGCGGCGCATCGCCGTTCAGGGCCACGGAGGCCATCTCGACGTGCTGCATTCGGCGCCCGGTCACGGAACCACGTTTCGCCTCGCCCTTCCGCTGCCGTGAGTGCCGCGCAACCCACGGGCGTCTACGTCCACGTTCCGTTTTGCCGGCATGCGTGCCGTTACTGCGACTTTCACTTCTCGACGCTGCTCAAGAAGATTCCCGAGGTGGTCGCCGCGATGCGGCATGAGGCGGAACTTCGGATTCCGCACGAAATGCCCGCCCGCACGCTGTACTGGGGAGGCGGAACGCCAAGTGTGCTTCCGGATTCGGAATTCCGTGCCCTGAATGCCACGCTGCGCGAGCGTTTGGTGCTCGAGTCCGATGCGGAATGTACCCTCGAAGTAAACCCCGAAGACGTGACGCCCGAGCGCGTGGCGCTGTGGCGTTCCGAAGGGTTTAACCGCCTAAGCATTGGGGTTCAGAGCTTTCGCGACGACCGATTGGATTGGATGGGCCGCCCGCACCGCGGTAGCGATGCAGTGGACGCCGTACGCCGCGCCCAAGATGCGGGATTTGACGATTTGAGCATTGACTTGATCTACGGTTTGCCGGGCAGCAGCCTTGGCGAATGGCAGGACCAGGTGGGGCAGGCGCTGGACCTTGGGACTCCGCACCTTTCGGCGTACGCCCTGACCGTCGAGCCGCGCACGGCGTTGGCCCACGACGTAGCCAAGGGCCGCACAGACGCCCCTCGGGACGAGCGGGCGGCTGAGGATTTTTTATGGTTCCGTGCCGAACTGTACCGCCAGGCCTGGGACGCCTACGAGGTTAGCAACTACGCCAAGCCGGGCTGGCGTGCCGTACACAACAGTTCGTACTGGCAGGGCGACCCCTACGTGGGTCTGGGCCCCGGGGCGCATTCGTTTGACGGCCACCGCCAGCGAAGGGCCAATGTGCGCAACAATTCGGTCTACCAGCGGGCACTGAGCACGGCGAGCGGCGCAGACTGGTTTGAGCTGGAGAACCTGAACGACCAGGAGTGGTTTCACGAGCAGGTGCTGACCCAGCTGCGTCGGGCCGAAGGGCTTCCGCGTGCCGCGGCCCAGGGGCGCGACCTCGACCGAGCTTGGGTCAAGTGGGTGCGGCAGGGGTTCTTGGTTGCAGACGACCTCGGCTGGCGCTTGAGCGGTGAGGGCTGGTTGTGGGCGGACGCCATTGCGTCGGATGCGTTTGGCCTTGAGCCCTGATTCCGTTAGCTTCGCAGCATGTACGACCTCAGCATCCTTGTCGAATTTGGCCGCCCCCGAGCGTGGTACATCGACGGTCCGCGCCGTGAGCCCGTGCGGCTTGGCGAATGGGTTGGCGACGTTGCCGAGGGCGGAAGCGTCAACTTTTTTAACGTGCACTTCAACCCCCACGCACACGGAACCCACACCGAGTCCCTCGGGCACGTCGTCCGAGAAACGCGGCATGCGGTGGACCTTGGAATTTCGCCATGGCTTACTGCCCGCGTGGTGCGCATCGCGGCACCGCAGCTTCTGACGCTCGAATCGCTGAAGGCCTCGTCTGCTTCGCTGTTTGATTACCAAGCCTTGGTGCTGGCCACACAAAAGGGTGACCTGAGCCAGCGGGACTGGCGGCAGACTAACCCTCCCGCCATTGAACCGGCCGCACTCGCGTGGTTGGCCGAGCACGGCGTGCGCCACCTTCTCGTGGATTTGCCGAGCGTTGACCCTGAAGAGGACGGCGGAGCTTTAGCCGCCCACCGCGCCTTTTGGGGCTTGCCGCCGGGGTCGCAGTCCGCATCAGACGCTCGCCACCCTGAGGCTAGTATTACGGAACTGATTCAAGTTCCTGCCGATTGCGCCGATGGACGCTATATGCTCAATTTGAGCTTGGCTCCAATGCAGGGAGATGCGGTTCCGAGCCGCCCCATCCTCTTCCCGGCCGAGCAATCCTAAGCGCTACCTTTGTCATCTATGTGGGAAAAACTCGGTCGCTTTTTGCGTCGAAACCGCCGGGCGGTATTGATTTTTTGGGTTCTGTATGTGCTCGTTATGGGCTACATGGGCCGCAATGTCGAGGTGAGCTACCACTTCGCCAAAATGCTTCCGTCAACGGACAGCGTGTATACTGAGTTCGTCTCATTGAACGAGCAGTTTGAGCAAGGAAGCGGAGGGGTCGTGTTCTTGGCGGCACACGATCGAACTATGTTCAAGCCGTACATCCTCAATTCGTGGATTGAGATGGCCAAGAATATTGAAGCCACCCCAGAGGTGCTCAATGTGCTGTCCTGGCACAATGCGGCTACGTTGTACCTCGGTCCTGACTCAACAGATCGATTTGAAGCCCGGACAATCTGTGACGGTCGAATCGATTCAAGGGACGAAGCAGACTCTTTAAAAATGATGCTGAATGAGCTCCCGGTGTACCACGGACTCATGAACAGCCACGACGGAAACACGCAGTTAATGGCAGTCCGCATTAGTGACACGGCCAACTACAGCAAGCTGATTTTCCCCATGATTGATCGCATCACGGCAGAGGCTAAAAAGTTTGAGCGCCGCACGGGAATCGATGTTCAGATTTCTGGTGTTCCGTACTTGAGGATGATTAATGCCCGCAGCATTAAGTCAGAAATCAATCTCTTCTTAGGGTTGACAGGTGTCGTGACACTGCTCATCATGTTTGCCATGATGCGCAGTACGCGGGCTGCCTTAATTGCCCTGGCTGTCGTTGGGGTCGGAGTTGTAGGTTCATTTGGTGTGCTCGGAGGCTTAGGCTATAAGCTCACGTTGTTTTCTGCGTTGATTCCGCCTTTGCTCATTGTTATTGTGGTTCCGAACTGCATTTTCTTTATTAATAAATACCATCAGGAATTTGCACGTGATCAGGACGTCGATAGAGCGGTAATTCATACGGTTAAGAAAATTGGAGGGGTTGCACTTCTGACCAACTTAACCACTGCCCTTGGTTTTTCAACGTTTATGCTGACCTCGAGCGATGCCCTCATTCACTTTGGTGTGGCCGCGACGATCAACATTATTGTGGTGTATATCCTTTCCATTACCATTTTACCGGTGCTCTACAGTTGGCTCCCGGCTCCAAAGCCCCAGCACTACGAGCACTTGGACCAGAAATGGCTGGCAAATGGGGTGAAGTGGCTAGAGAATGTGGCTCAGTACCACCGCCGTTGGGTGTACATCGGGGCTCTTTCGTTGGCGGCGTTGGGCGCGATCGGAATGCTTCGAATGGAGACCACGGGCAACATCACCACCGACATTGATCCCAGTGATCCGTTGGTTACCCAGATGAAGTTTTTTGAGCAGGAACTCGGCGGAGTCATTCCCTTAGAAATTGTTGTCGACACCCGCAAGCCTGGAGGGGTGAATTCATCGAGCGTTCTGCGCCAAGTTGAGGACTTTCAGCGCTCACTGGACACACTGCCCAATATGTCGCGAAGTCTAAGTATGGTGGATTTCATGAAGTTTGGTCGTCAGGCATTTTATGGTGGATTGCCGGAATTTTACGAACTGCCGTCGGCCGCAGAACGGCGGCAAATTGCGGCATTGCTCCCGAATGGCGCGACAGAGGCAAATGCAGCACTCACATCAGGACTTGTCAGTAAAGACGGTCAACGCATGCGGATTACCGTCCAGGTTCGTGATTTGCCGCGGCCAGAAATGGTGAAAGTGGTCAAAGCAGTTCAAGCAAATGCTGATGCCATCTTTGACCGGGACCAAGTCGACGTTAGTTTCTCTGGGGCTGGTTTAATTTTCTTGCGGTCAACAGAGTACCTGATTGACAACCTCATCATGAGTTTAATCTTCGCAGTGGTTGTCATTTCGCTGCTCATGGCAGGACTGTTCCGCTCTTGGCGCATGATGATTGTGGCCATTCTTCCCAACCTGCTCCCCTTGATAATGACTGCAGGCATTATGGGTTGGTTTGGGATTCCGGTGAAGCCATCGACCGTATTAATCTTTTCAATCGCATTTGGAATCTCGGTAGACGACACGCTGCACTTACTGTCGCGCTATCGCCAAGAGCTTCATTTGAACGGCGGAAACATTGGCAATGCAGGGCTCGTAGCAATTCGTGAGTCCGGCGTGAGCATGTTCTACACGTCGGTGGTGCTTTTTGCGGGATTTATGATCTTTTTAGCCTCAAATTTTGGCGGAACCCAAGCCCTCGGCCTCTTGGTGTCGATTACTTTAGGCTTCGCCATGTTCTCTAACCTTTTGCTACTGCCTTCGCTGCTTATGTCGCTCGATAAAGTGATGACGGCCAAAGAGCAAGAGGTGTCGCTGGCCGAACTCTCAGAAGACGAATAAGCTATGAAAGGCATTATCCTGGCCGGCGGTTCCGGCACCCGACTCCATCCGCTCACGCACAGCATCAGCAAGCAGCTCATGCCGGTGTACGACAAGCCGATGATCTACTACCCGCTGTCGACATTAATGGAGGCCGGGATCCGCGAAATCCTGCTCATCACCACGCCGCACGACGCGCCGCTCTTTCACAAGCTGCTGGGCGACGGGTCGCAGCTTGGCTGCCGATTCGAGTACACGGTGCAGCACGAGCCCAACGGCTTGGCGCAGGCCTTCGTACTCGGCCGCGACTTCATCGGCGACGACGCGGTGGCGCTGGTGCTTGGCGACAATATTTTTTACGGAACCCAGATGCCCAGCATCCTGCAGGCCTCGGCCAATCCTCAGGGGGGAGTCGTGTTTGCCTACCCCGTAAGCGACCCCGAGCGCTACGGTGTGGTCGAGTTTGACGCTCAGGGCAAGGCCCTTTCGATCGAAGAAAAGCCCGCGCAGCCCAAGAGCAACTACGCGGTTCCCGGCCTGTACTTCTACGACAACCAAGTTGTCGACATCGCCGCCAACCTCAAGCCCTCGCCCCGCGGCGAGTACGAAATCACCGACGTCAACCGCGAGTACCTGCGCCGCGGCGAGCTCAGCGTCCAAATCATGGACCGCGGCACGGCCTGGCTCGACACCGGAACCTTCGAAAGTCTAATGGAGGCTGCCCAGTTCGTACAAATCATCGAGCGCCGCCAGGGCCTCAAGGTGGGTTGTATTGAAGAGGTCGCCTTCCGCCAAGGCTTCATTGACGCCGCGCAGCTCGAGGCCCTTGCGGCTCCGCTCGTGAAAAGTGGGTACGGAGCCTACCTGCGCGCCCTCCTTCGCTAAACGTTAAGCCCCGTTCGGGCGCTTTGAATACACCCCTTGCCATGCAGTCCGTCGAACGCCTTCAACGAGTTTTTTTAAATGCCCTCGAGTCGTCCATGGGCGAGCCCGAGTGGAGCCGCCAACCCGACCGGCTGTACGCCCCCCAGCGCTACATCTTAGCCATGGGAGGCAAGCGCCTTCGCCCCGTGCTCGCGCTCATGGGCGCCGAAGCCGTGGGGGCCAAGGCCGAACTTGCGCTGCCCGCTGCCCACGCCGTCGAGCGGTTTCACAATTTTTCGCTGATCCACGACGACATTATGGACGCGGCTCCGCTTCGCCGCGGCCAAGCCACGGTGCACGAGCGCTGGGGAGTGAATACCGCAATTTTGAGCGGTGACGCGCTGTTTGCCCTGGCGTTTAAGGCACTCGAATCCGCACCCAAGCAGGTGCTGCCCGACCTCTACCGAGTGTTTACCCAAACCGCCCTTGAGGTCTGCGAAGGCCAGCAGTGGGACATGGATTTTGAGCACGAGGACCGCGTCGAAGAGGGCGCCTACCTGCGCATGATTCGCTACAAAACCAGTGTTTTGCTTGGGTGCGCGCTTGAAATGGGTGTGCTGAGCGGTGGCGGTTCGGTCGAGTTGGCTAAGGCACTGTACTCGTTTGGCCTTGAGCTCGGAACTTCGTTTCAAATCCACGACGACCTGCTCGACGCCTTTGGGGACCCCTCCAAAACAGGAAAGCAAGCAGGTGGAGACCTCATTCAAGGCAAAAAGACCCTCCTTTGGATTGAACTAGGTCGCCGCAGCCCGGAACACATTCACGAGGCGCTCGCACTTCGTGGCGAGGAACGGGTAGAGTACCTCACCGAAGCCCTCGAAACCACCGGGGTGCGTGCCTACGTCGAAGAGCGCCGTCGTGCCCACTTTAACCTAGCCCTAGAGGCCCTTGATCATGCGGGTTCGCTCGGTGCCCGCACTGTTGATCTCAAAGAGCTCGCAAATTGGCTTTTTTCCCGCGAATCCTAGGCATTTTGGCCGTAATTTTGCACGGAATTTAGCCTGCATGGACCGCTTTTCTTTTCTCGGCAGTGCGCACGTAGCGTACTTAGATGACCTCTACCAACAGTACGTCGAGAATCCCGATTCTGTAGAGCCTTCGTGGAAGGCCTTCTTTCAAGGCTACGACTTTGCGCGAAGTCCCTACGGCGACGACTTTGAGTCATTGGTCGCTCCGGTGGGGCCCGAAGTTCCCGAGGAGCTCCGCAAAGAGTTCATGGTGCTCAATCTGATTAATGGATACCGCACCCGTGGACACCTTTTTACCCAGACCAATCCAGTTCGGGAGCGCCGTACGTACAAGCCGACCCTGGACCTCGAGAATTTTGGGCTGAGTGCCGCAGACCTCGACAGTTCGTTTCAAGCTGCCGTTGAGGTAGGCTTGCCCGGTCCAGCGCCACTGCGCGAAATCATCGAGCACCTCAAGGCCATTTACTGCCGTTCCATCGGGGTCGAGTACATGTACATCCGCGATCCGCAGGTGGTAAAGTGGATCCAGAATTACATCCACCCGAACGACAACTACCCGGTCCTCAATGCCGACGAAAAGAAGCACATCCTTCACAAGCTGAACGAGGCAGTCGCCTTTGAGAACTTCTTGAATACCAAGTTTGTCGGTCAAAAGCGCTTCTCAATTGAGGGGGCAGAATCCCTGATTCCGGGCCTCGACTTCATGATGCAGCGCGCTGCGGAACTTGGCGTGGAAGAAGTCGTGCTTGGCATGGCGCACCGCGGACGCCTCAACGTGCTGACCAACATTTTTGGAAAGCCAGCCCGTCAGATTTTCAGCGAGTTCGAGGGCAAAGAATTCGACGACGAAGAGGGCTTTGACGGCGACGTAAAGTACCACTTAGGCTACACGGCGACACGCCAGCTCCGCAACGGCCGCGAACTCAAACTCAACATTTCGCCCAACCCCTCGCACCTCGAGGCTGTGGATGCGGTAGTTGAGGGCATCGCCCGCGCCAAGGGCAATACCGACTACGGAATGGACCGTTCCAAGGTGCTTCCGATTCAAATTCACGGTGACGCGGCGGTGGCCGGCCAAGGCATCGTTTATGAAGTTGTACAGATGGAGCGCCTCGACGGCTACGGCACCGGCGGAACCATTCACCTGGTCATCAACAACCAAGTGGGCTTCACGACCAACTACCTCGACGCGCGATCTTCGACGTACGCTACCGATGTAGCCAAAGTCGTTTTGGCCCCAGTACTCCACGTCAACGGCGACGACGTAGAGGCGGTGGTGCACGCCATGCGCTTCGCGATGGAGTACCGCCAGCACTTCGGGCGCGACGTGTTCATTGACCTTTTGTGCTACCGCAAGTACGGCCACAACGAGGGCGACGAGCCCCGCTTCACTCAGCCACTGCTGTACAAGGCCATTGCGCGCCATCCGAATCCGCGCGAAATCTACCACGCCAAATTGCTGGCCCAGGGCGCGGCCCACGCCAACCTTGTCAAAGAGATGGAAGTGGAATTCAAGGACATGCTTGAAGGCCACTTCGGCGAAGCCAAACGGATCGCCAAGAACGTGATTGTTCCGTTCATGGAAGACGAGTGGGCGCCCTACCCTGCCGCGAAGCGCGGACAGATTTTGGATCTTCCAAACACCGGCGTCGAGCGCAATCGGCTTGAGTCGGCTGCCACGGCGTTGACCACGCTGCCCGAGGGTAAAAAGTTTTTGAACAAAGTGGCGCGCCTCATCGCCGACCGCCACGACATGGTTTTTAGCCGCAATGCGTTGGA
>JBIPMA010000211.1:0-2628 GCA_044369335.1 Schleiferiaceae bacterium
CTCCGAAGGGGTCATGAACCGCTCGGTGGTTGAGGCCGGCGGGGAGCTCTTGGTGGTCAGCCAGTTTACGCTGCACGCGTCGACCAAGAAGGGCAACCGTCCGAGCTACTTCAAGGCGGCGCATCCGCGCGTGTCGGTTCCGCTGTACGAAGATTTTCTGGACGTACTCTGGAACGAGGCCAACTTGCCCGTGAAGTCGGGCGTGTTTGGCGCCGACATGAAGGTGGCGCTGGTTAACGACGGGCCGGTGACGATTACGATGGACTCCAAAAACAAAGAATGATGACGTTTGACGACCAAAAGCCCGTGGGGGCCCTGCAAGCCGAAGTGGATCAGTGGATTGCCGATTTTGGTGTGCGCTACTTCAACGAGCTCACCAACATGGCCCAGCTCAGCGAAGAGGTGGGCGAGGTAGCCCGAATCATTGCCCGGCGCTACGGCGAGCAGTCTGAAAAGGAGTCCGACAAGAACAAAGACCTCGGCGAAGAGCTGGCCGACGTGCTGTTTGTGACGCTGTGCTTGGCCAATCAAACGGGCACTGACCTGCAGGCCGCTTTTGATCGCCGCATGGCCGCCAAGGGCGCGCGAGACAAGGACCGGCATGCGAATAATGCGAAGTTGAAAGGCTAACTCAAATCCTCAGGCAATCCTTCGACCTTAAACACGACGGGCGCTCTTGCTTTGTACCTTAGCGGCCTACTTCAAAAACCCCTTGATGATGCGTGCGGATTTGTACGAACACCCCGACTACTACCTGATGGATGAGCTCCTTACCGAGGAGCACAAGATGGTCCGCGAGGCCACCCGCGACTGGGTGAAGCGCGACGTGACTCCGGTCATCGAGGACTACGCGCAGCGCGCCGAGTTCCCCAAGCACATGGTGAAGGGCCTCGCCGAGGTGGGTGCGTTCGGACCCTATATTCCGGCCGAGTACGGCGGAGCGGGCCTCGACCAGATTTCGTACGGACTGATGATGATGGAAATCGAGCGCGGCGACAGCGGAATTCGCTCGACCTGCTCGGTGCAAAGTTCGCTGGTGATGTACCCGATTTATGCCTACGGCAACGAGGAACAGCGCCGCAAGTACCTCCCCAAGCTCGCCAGCGGCGAGTGGCTGGGCAGTTTTGGCCTGACGGAGCCCAATTTTGGCTCGAACCCCGGCGGAATGGTCACCAACTTCAAGGACATGGGCGACCACTACTTGCTCAACGGAGCCAAGATGTGGATTTCAAACGCTCCGTTCTGCGACGTGGCTGTCGTGTGGGCCAAAGACGAGTCGGGCCGCATTCACGGCCTCATTGTCGAGCGCGGAATGGCCGGGTTCACGACCCCCGAGACGCACAACAAGTGGTCGCTGCGCGCTTCAGCCACCGGAGAGCTCGTGTTCGACAACGTCAAGGTCCCCAAAGAAAACCTGCTGCCCAACAAGTCGGGCCTAGGGGCTCCGCTGGGCTGCCTGGATTCAGCCCGCTACGGAATCGCCTGGGGCGCGCTCGGTGCCGCCATGGACTGCTACGACACCGCCCTGCGCTACAGCAAGGAGCGCATTCAGTTTGACCGCCCCATCGGAGGCTTTCAGCTGCAGCAAAAGAAGTTGGCCGAAATGATCACCGAGATCACCAAAGCCCAGCTCTTGACCCTGCGCCTCGGCCAACTCAAGAACGAGGGCCGCGCCACGACCGCCCAGATTTCGATGGCCAAGCGCAACAACGTCGCCATGGCCTTGGACATCGCCCGCGAGGCGCGCCAAATGCTCGGCGGAATGGGTATTACCGGCGACTTCCCCATCATGCGCCACATGATGAATCTCGAGTCGGTCGTCACCTACGAGGGTACGCACGACATTCACCTTCTCATCACCGGTATGGACGTAACCGGCCTCAATGCCTTTAAAGCCTAAGTCATGAATAAATTTTTGCGTTTTAGCGCCCTCGCCGTGGCTTCAACGGCCCTTTTGGTGGCCTGTGAGCCCGAAAACACCTGCCTGGAGTGCGAAGCTTCACAGGTTACCACGGTAACGGGCGAGGCCCCGGTCACGGTGCCCATCGGCCCGCTCGAGTTGTGCGGAACCGAAGTCGACTCCGTCCTCGCCGGCCCCTTCACCCAGACCATCGATTTGGGCGGAGTTACCGCGACTCAGGTTACGACTTGGACCTGCCAGTAGTTCAGCTTTGTGCTCGACCTGATAAATTAAGCTTCGCTTATTGTACGTACGGTCGAGGGCCACGTGACCGGCCCTAAAAAGTTTACTGATTGGCTCCCAAGCGGGCGACGGTGCCCAAGGGCAGGATTTTGCCGTGGGGGTCGGCGACGGCGAGCTCGAGCAGCTCGGGCGGGCGCTTGAAGTGCTGGTTGATCAGCGTGTGGGCGACCACGGCGCTGAGGCCCATCGAGTAGAGGTTGAGGGCGAGGAATCCGCCCGGAGCCAGCAAGGCCGCACAGTCGCGCAACAGGTCGTCGATTTGCTCTTCGAGCACCCACTTTTCGCCGGCGGGTCCGCGGCCGTAGGCGGGCGGGTCCAGCAAGATTCCGTGGTAGGTTTTGCCCCGCTTGACTTCGCGGCGCACGAAGGTTGCGGCGTCTTCGACCACCCAGCGGATACCGTCGAGTCCGCTCGCTTCCATGTTG
>JBIPMA010000246.1:0-2965 GCA_044369335.1 Schleiferiaceae bacterium
CAAGGTTGGCATGGGGGGATTATAATAATGATGGATTAATGGATCTGGCTGTAATGGGTCGTAAAGAAGACGGGACTTCATTTACAGCTATTTATCAAAATAAAGCTGGTGTATTAACTGATCTTGGTTTAACTAATATTCCGTTGTTAAATGGAGATTTAAAATGGGCGGATATCAATAATGATGGTTGGCTAGATTTATTAGCTGTTGGTCAATTTTCTGCAAGCAGAAATAGAGTCCAATTATTCATCAATAAACAATCTTTCTTTGAAATCACTGAACCAAGTTCAATTCCTGCACTTAGAAACTCAACAATTGCTTTTGGAGATCATGATGCAAATGGAACAAATGACCTAGTGATTATTGGGGCAGATTCTTTATCAAATGCAAGATCTTTCTTATTAAATAATGATGGAAAAGGAAATTTTGCTATGTGTAATGGGGATATTCGATTTATTGATTTTGATTTAGATGGTGACTTAGACTTAGTTTATGCAGGAAGTAATAAATTAGATCAATCAACTGCAATTGGTATTGGTGGCATTAAAGTTAATACCTTGTTAGATCCTAAAAATACAATTAACTATATAAATTCATTTAGTACTAACTATGTTCAAGGTTTAAATTTAGCCAATGCTAAATTTGACTTAGGTGATGTTGACAATGATGGTGATATGGATATTGTTCTTATTGGTACCCAGAATGGAGGATCAAATACTGTTGCAAGTCCGGTTCTAAAAATGATTAAGAATTTATCAAGAGAAAATAGGTTAAGTAATAATTTCAGTAATTTTATAAATACACAAGAATCAATCATTGATAGTGTAGATCAAGGTTCTGTAAAATTTGCGGACTACAATAACGATGGTTTATTAGACCTAGCATACACTGGAACAAATAAACTTAAGTCTCCCACAACTAAGATTTTATTGAATATGGGTGGGTTTAATAATTTTGATACAGTTAAAAACTTAGTATTACCTCAATATTCAGCCTCAACTGTTGCTTGGGCAGATTATGACAATACGGGAACAGTAGATTTGCTTGTCTCAGGAGAAAGTAAAGGAGTAAGTGCCTTATCAGTATTTGTAAATGATCAAGGCGAGAATAAAAACTTAGCACCATCAAAACCTAATGCTTTAAATGTGACTGATTTTGGTTTAGGTAGAATCATGTTATCTTGGAATGCTCCTGAGGATGATCGAAGTACTAAGAACAGTTTATATTATCAAATTAGAGTTGGAACAACTCCTGGTGGATCAGAAATTATGACTGTTCCGGTAAATAAAGTCAATGGGAAGTTTAAACTTTTAACATCAAATACAACTTTAATTAATGGTAATTCTTACTATTTAGAATTAATGCCAGGCAAATATTTCTGGTCTGTTATGGCAATTGATAATAATTATGAGAGCTCGGACTTTTCACAAGAAGCAAGTTTTACGATCTCTTATCCTTGGAAGTTTGTAAATCAAGGTGGATTGATTGACCGCAGAATACAGCCAGTTAATAATCCTGCTTTTGCTTGGGCAGATTTCAATAACGATGGATTATCTGACTTTATATATTTAGGTAGTCAATCTATCTTTAGTTCAGGTCCAACAGGTATTTATCAAAACAAGAAAAGTAAATTCGAAAAGGTTACTTCAACTGGATTGGAAGGATTAACAGGTTTAAAAAATATTGAAGTTAAATGCGTAGATATCAACGCAGATGGGTTAATTGATATTGTAATTGCTGGAGAAGATCCTAATAATTTCAGTTCTACACCTACATTTAGAGTATATCAAAATCAAAATAATAACTTCAGATTCATTGATGTAACATCTAAATTTAATATTCCTCAAATTTTAAGGACACCAAAATTAGAATTCTCTGATTTTGACAATGATGGCTATTTAGATATGATTTATGGAGGTACTCAAGCAAATGGAACAGGGACTGTCAATATTTTTAAAATAAGTAAGGATACAGCCATTAAGACTATACCTAACTACGCATTTAAAGTAACTATTTTACGTAATAATTTAGCACAATTGATTAATGCGAATGATCCACAAAATATTCAATATGCATTCGGTGATTTAAATAAAGACAAGACCTTTGATTTAATTACAACCTATGAGGGTGCTGGATTTGCTCGTTTCACCGATATTTATACGAATGTATTTGATAGTGCAACAAATAGCAATATCTTTACTAAATTTACTGGTATGTCATTACCAAAAATTAAAAATGGTAAAGTAGAGTTAATAGACTTCAATAATGATGGTTTACTAGATGTCTCTGTTACTGGTTATGCAACAGGTATTGGGGAAATTTTTAATGTCTACCAAAATAATTATACAAAAGACAAGGGATTAAATTTTGTAAATGTGACAACTTCTGGACTCCAACCTGTTCAAAATTCCAAGACAACTTGGGGTGATTATAATGGAGACGGCTTCCCAGACGTTATATTTAGTGGAGACAGAGACGGCTTTGGCTATGTAACAAAGATGGCTGTTTCATCTAAAGGACCTTCTGGTTTTACACAGTTTAATGAATTAGCAACTTTCCCATTTGGAAATTATACAAAATTAACTCCATCAATGGGTGATATTGGCGGTGATGGTCAATTAGGATTTGTATTGGTTGGAAGCGAAAAAGATCCACTGATTCCAAACAGCACTTCTTTGTATCCATCTTTTAGAATCTTACAAAATGTAAGAACTGCTGCAGCTAAAGTTCAGGCTTCATCATCGACTAGTCAATCTAATTCAGCAAGTCAAAAAGTATCATTGTCAAATAGTTCAACCTATAATGCTAACAATGTAAGTTCAGTGATTAAACCACTGAATATCCAAAACTTAAATACATTGCCAATCGTTATAGATTCTGCAAAATTAGATAAAGAATTAGGTGAGGCTATTTATATAGCAAATGCTGCTCCAAGCAAACCTGAATTGAAAGATTTTACTGTGAT
>JBIPMA010000016.1:0-10770 GCA_044369335.1 Schleiferiaceae bacterium
TTTCGAAGCGACCCTGATTTTTGCCTCGCGCTGGCCCCCGAAGGCACGCGCGCCAAGGTGGACGGGCTGCGCAGCGGCTACTACGAAATTGCGAAGGCGGCGGGGGTTCCGATTGTGGTACTCGGAATCGACGCGGGCCGCAAAATGGTGAGCGTAAGTGCGCCCATTATGCCGATGGATACCAAAGAAGCGACGGACGCTCGGGTGCTCGAAATTCTAGGTCCGCTCGAGGGATTTGTGCCCGAAAAGGGCCTGCAGCACCTGACGCCCGACCGCGCCAGCCGGCTGATGCCCGAGCAGCTGGCGTGGAACGCCCAGACCTTCCCCACCCGCTTGTTTTTGGACCCGCCCGTCGTGGGTGGCCGCATCCAAATGACGCACGCCGAGGCCTACGCCGAGGCGCAGCGCTTCGCCCGCGGACTCTACGCCTTGGGCGTCGCGCCGGGCGATCGGGTGGCCTTGATCGGTAAAAATTCCGCGCACTGGCTCATTTACGACTACGCGGTGTCGCTGGCCGGAGCCGTTTCGGTGCCCATTTACCCCACGATTGACGGGCCGACGGCGCGGGCAGTGATCGAGCATTCCGAGTCCAAGGTCGTGGTGCTCGGCAAGCTCGACGACGTGGAGCGCTACCGCGACTGCATTCCGAGCGGAATCGAAGTCGTAACCACCCCCGACCACCAGCGGGCGGACGCCCGAGGCTGGGACGAGGTCTGTGCGATGGGCGACCCATCTGCGGTCTTCCCGACCCTGCACCCTGACGACCTGATGACCATCATCTACACCTCGGGCACCACCGGAATGCCCAAGGGCGTGATGCACAGCTACCGAAACTTCCAGGAAGCGTTTCGCATCATTTTGACGCAGTTCAGCTTTTTGCACCAGGAGGTGTTTTTGAGCTACCTGCCGCTTTGCCACGTGGCCGAACGCATGATCATATCTGCCGCCGGCGTATACCTCACCGGGCGGGTGCACTTCGTGCAGTCGCTTGAAACGTTTGCCGCGGACCTCGAGCGGGCGCAGCCTACGGTGTTTTTGGCGGTTCCGCGCATCTGGGAAAAGTTTGGCGAAACCCTACACCGCAAGCTGCCTGCGGCCTGGCTCCGCCGGGCCTTGGCCCCCGTCCTGCGCAAAAAGCTCGGGCTTTCTCGTGCGCGCTTGGTGCTGAGCGGCGCCGCCCCGATTCGCGCCTCGCTCATCGAGGAGTTTGCCAGCCTAGGCATTGTGATTCAAGAGGTCTACGGCATGACCGAAAACCTCGGCATCACCACTGTAAACTTCCGCGGAAAAGTCCGCATCGGCAGCGTTGGCCAGCCCTTTGCCGGAACCCGCGTCACCCTCGGCGACGGCGACGAAATCCTCTTGGAGAGTCCGACCAACACCCAGGGCTACTACCGCGAGCCTGAGCTGACGGCCGAACTCTTTCGCGGCGGAGCCCTGCACACCGGCGACGTCGGACGCTTCGACGAGGAGGGCTACCTCTACATCACGGGCCGCATCAAAGACATTTTTAAGACGGCCAAGGGCAAGTACGTCGCACCGGCGCCCATCGAGGGCCGCATCATGGAGGCCGACGAAGTCGAGCAAGTCTGCCTGTTTGGCGTCAATCTTCCGCAGCCTGTTGCCTTGGCCGTGCTCACCGAGCACGCGCTCACCCAGGCCCGCGAAGTCGTCGAGACCCGCCTGCAGCAGCTGCTAGACGCAATCAACCGCGAGCTTCCGCAGCACGAGCGCCTCGCCCAACTCATCGTCGTGCGGGAGCGCTGGGAAGTTGACAACGGATTCATCACTCCGAGCCTGAAAATCAAGCGCAACCAGGTCGAAAAATTTTACCACGACGTCGTGCACGCCCTATCGGCCAAGGTCGAGAAGGTGGTGTGGGCTTGAATGGTTCTGACCAGTAACTCTTTTGTTTCAAAACCGAAACTAGTGCGGTAGCAACTAGGCGCTTAAATTTTGACAATTGCTATGTGCCCAGTTGGCATAAAAAAAGGCCCGAGCAAACGCTCGGGCCTCAACAATCATTTAGAAGTTGAATTAGTGACGAACAATAAGTTTTTGAACGCTCGTTCCCTCATCGCTCGATACACGAACCATGTAGATACCATTGCAAAGATTAGCCGTTGACAATGAGTTTTGTCCTTCTGTCAAAATGCCATTGGCAACAATTTGGCCTGTTAATGAAACAATGCTAAAGTGAGCGTTGGTAGCATTAATTGAAACATTAACGAAGTCATTCGCAGGGTTAGGAGCCAAGGTCAGGAGATTTGAATTTTGCTCATCCATGCCTATTCCAGAAGCGGTTCCTTGTTCAATGTTGTCAACGTAGTACGTGCCTGAAGTGACGCCCCAGCCTGGGAACAATACAACGCGATCGTAAAGAGTTCCCACACCACTCAGGTCCCAGGTTAATTGGGTCCATTGAGAAGCTACGGTAATAGCTTGATCCGCTTCCCAGAATACGGCACCGTTGGACTTGTCTTCCAATTTCAAACGCATCGTGCCCGTCGCCGGAGCCCAGACCATGATTTGAATTAAAGTGTCCGTTGTGAAGTCTAACTTGTTCGTAACGTCAAAGAACAGACCAGCCCAAGTTTCATTACCATGAACTGTCTCGAGTACGGTTGCAGACGTATTAAGGCCAGTAGCATCAGGATTTGCAATTATTGAATACGTACTGTTGCCGAACACTGTAAAAGTTGGCGGGTTTAGCTCGAAATCAATAGGTAGTGCCACCTGAGGGGTAACGGTACCGTAACCTTGTTGAATGTTGTCAACGTAGTACGTGCCTGAAGTGACGCCCCAGCCTGGGAACAATACAACGCGATCGTAAAGAGTTCCTACACCACTCAAATCCCAAGTTAATTGGGTCCATTGAGAAGCTACGGTAATAGCTTGATCCGCTTCCCAGAATACGGCACCGTTGGTCTTGTCTTCTAACTTCAAACGCATCGTGCCCGCTACTGGAGCCCAAACCATAATTTGAATTACAGTATCCGTTGTGAAGTCTAATTTGTTTGTAAGATCAAAGAACAGACCAGCCCAAGTTTCATTGCCATGGACTGTCTGAAGTACAGTTGCTGAAGTATTGATACCTGACACGTCGGGGTTGGCTAAAACAGAATAGGTGCTGTTGCCGAATACCGTAAATGTGGGTGGAGTTGATTCAAAATCAATGGGTAGCGCGGTTTGAGCGAAAGCTGTACCAAGCAATGCCATTGCAACAATAGTAAAATGTTTTTTCATGAATTAGATTTTGAAAATGATTGTTGTGTTAAAGCTACAACAATAAATGCAAGAAATTGTTCTTTCTACCATAACTACATTCGAAGCAGAACTTCGTCGCACAATCTATTGGAGCATGGGCAAAGACGACTGGAGTTAAGGTCTTCAGATATTGCCCTTAACCTCTTCAAAAACAGCTGTTAGAACACTGTTCTATGGATCTGTTTAGATGCTTGAACGCTTGTCTAGATGGTCCCGAAACGTATCGGTGAATGCCTAAATCTGCTTTACGAATTCCTCGAGTCAGCAGCAGACTGCTCCTTAGTTCAAGGTCTTGTGCTGAACGCCGTCCACAGTCCGTCATTGGCCACGTTGAGGTAGTGCGGGCGCGACACGGTTTCGGTTTTCACCGGAACGTCGAGGACCACGCGGTTTCCTCCGCGCGTGACGGAAAGTTTCATGACGCTATCCGTCGCAGCTTCGCGCGCCGCAACGAGGTCCTGCATGGACACCTCGTCGCCCACTTTAAGGCCAGCCCACTCATTGGGTCCAACTTTTTTGACCACTCGGCCCATCCCGAGGTTGCTCACTTTGACCTTGAGGTCGTTTTTGGCGGCGTCAAGTGGGTTCATTGCCTTTACTTCGCTGCCCTTAGCCTGGTACTCGAGGCCCACCAACTTCAGTGCTTCGGCGTACGGAAGCGCTTCACGACCCTCCACATGCTTGGCAAAAAACTCGCGCAGTCCAGGCGTTTCGGCCACCTCACAAAAGGCGTCAAAGAATCCGGCCTCGTCAAACGGACGCTCGGGTCCGTACTGGCTGTGCAGTGCCATGATCACATCAATGAGCGAACGCTGTCCCTGGTGGGCGCCACGAATTTGGGCGTCGATCAGCCAGGCCATGACGGCTCCGCGGTCGTAGACATGCAGGTAGGCATCGGCGTAGGGCTTGTCGAGGACATTGCGCGACATTTCGGTGAAGCTGAATTTGTGGTTCGGAAACTTCTCGCCCTGCGAAATCTTACCGCGCATCGCGTCGAGGTACTCTTGCTGGGTGAGGCGTCCGCCCTGGTAGCGAATGAGTTGCGCGAAGTACTCGGTCACACCCTCGTAGAGCCAAAGGTGCTGGCTCATGGTCGGATTGGCGTAGTCAAAGTCGTGAATCGCCGGAGCGTGCAGACCCAGCGGCGTAATAATGTGCATGAATTCGTGTACAGCCGCATCGAGCAGCTGCTTCTCGACGCGCAGGTCCTCGGGCATGCGTTCGCCTGTCCCGAAGTCGCCGAGGTAGTACACCGAAGAGGTGTTGTGCTCCAACGCCCCAAAGCCTTGGTTGCTCAGGCTGCGAACCACTTTGATGATTCCGCCCACACTGGGCTTGCCGCTGAACAGAATATCGCCGGCCCAGCGAAAGTCGCCCACCATCGTCAAAAACGTGTAGCGATCCACCGGAAGCTGCGGAAGAAAGCGCGCCACCGCCGCCATGTCGGCCTCGAGTTCGCGCTTGAAGTCGGCCGCCCGTGGCGTTCCGTTCAGGTCCAGAACCGCAATGGTCACCCGGGTGTTGGCCACCCAAAATCCCGCGGTATCGGGCTTGGTGAGCAGCACCGGATTGTCAAGCAGCGCGTGGTAGCTGCTGGCAACCAGCGTAGTGCGCTCTCCCTTCGCTTCGCCCTCGAGCGACGTGGCGGCAAACCAACCTTTGGGCGTGCCCAGATCCACCGTCACTGGTCCGCGCTCTTGGCCGGTCCAGAATCCGTACACTCCGCCGCCGTTCAGCACCGAACCTTTTTGGTCGTCGTGGTACGTGCTCGCGGGCTCAAAAATCTTGTCTTTTTTGACCTTCAGTTCCATAATGCTGGCCACGGTGTAGCGCACGGTCACGGGTGCGGCGGAACCTCGGACTTCCCAACTATTGTTGCCCTTCTTCTTCACCTTGAGGGCCTTGCCTTCCGCATCCAACGCCGTAAAGTCCGTTACAAAGCGCCCGTAGTCGAGGGTCGCGTAGGTTCCCGGCACCGTCTTGGGCAAGTGGTAGGTGGCCGCGAATCCGTCGGCCAAATTTGCGTCCGGAGCCGCAAACCCACGGTGCTCCACCGTCGCGCCATCAGCTTTAATATCAACGCGGTACACCGATTGAGCGGTTGCCGAGACACTAGCTAAAAGGCCAAGAAGCGCAAAGAGAATAGGTTGTTTCATAAATATAGAGATGTCGGTGGAGTACAATAGGTTGCACGCCGGGGGATTAGTCGCGCAAAGGTCTGATAAATTACGCTGCGCTTTGCGCTACGCGCTAGGGCCCCTTCGGGGCTAGGGCTGCTTGCCATCTAGGGCTGCATCGCAGCTAAAGCCGCTACGCGATAACTAGAAACCAGTAGCAAGTAACGATCAGTTAACGAGCCAACCTTGCCAACCAGCCAACCTTGCTAATAGTTCCACCGCCCTCGGTAGCTATCGTAAAAGTCGACGCCGAATTTGAGGCGAAATCCGGGAATCTGGGGGTTGCCCTGGTCCGTCCAGACGCGGTAGGCGCCAACGCGCATGCGCTGGTCCCAGAGGCGAAAGGGGATCTCGAGTCCGCCGTAGACTTCGGCGTGAAACACCTTGGCTTCGGCGACGTAGAGCATGCCGCCTCCGAGGGCGGGCACGAGGTGCAGGGCGCGTACCAGTGGAACCCGGTCGAGTAGCGAGCGATCAAAATGATGGATGAAGTAGGCCTCGACCCATGGGCGGGCGGTGTGGTAGGTAGAGTCGAGCGCCTGAAGACTGGTGGTCGGGTTGCTCAAGAGCAGTTGGTCGGAACCGCGAAAGAAGCGGTGCTCGATAAAGCGGATCGAGTCGAGTTCTTTGGCGAGAAAAGTTCCGGCGCCGGCGTTCCAGTGGGTGGTCCCCCAAAAGCGCGATTGGCGGAAGTCGCGCGCGTTGAGGCGGAGCGAGGTGAAGTTCACCATTCCGCCCAAAAGTCCCGGAATCCCTTGGCGGGCCTGAAAGGTGAATGTGGGCCAGTCGCTTCCGAGGGCAATTTTGCGCGGCCCCTTGAGGACGTAGCGCTGGCCCGGTGTGTAGCTCAGGTCGATTCCCACCAGCGCAATGGTGTAGGTGCGAAAGGGTGTGGGTGTGTTGAGTTCGCCAAAGAGTTGGTTGGACCATTCTTCGAGCTTGAGGTCGGTGATGGCCTGGCGGCGCGAGAAGTCAAACGAGGTCCGCAGGTAGAGGCCGTTGGTCAGTTCGATGCGGTGCGAGCCTTCAAAAAATGTTTTACGCACGTAGTTGCCGCGGGCAAACGTTCCTAAAATGGGTTCGTAGGTGTTGACAAAATCGTAGTTATCGCCAAGCGAAAGGCGGAGCGCCGCGAAGCGGCGCGGGTTGTACAGGTAGGTCGCGGTGAGGTCGCCTCGGACGTCCTGGTTGACGACCCCGTAGTCCAAATTGCCGTCGACCTCGAGCCGCTGCTGGCTCGAAAAGGTGCGGCTGAAGCTTCCTCCGAGGTTGTGCCGGTATCCGCCTACGCCAAAAAAGCGCATTTGGGCCACGACCGGGAGCACAAACCAACTGTAGCCCTTGCGCGTCGACCGGTAGCCGACTCCTGCGACAAGCGGTTCCCACCAGTGAAATTTGTTGTACACGGCATCGACGCTGTCTTTGTAGTGGTCGGAATCGTAGTACAGCGTCAAACTGTCCTGATAAGTGATGTGCCGGGCCTCTCCGGGCGCCAAGGCGATGGTTCGAGCGGCGGCCCAAACGCTTGGATCCGCTTGAAATGCTTCAGGCGTGTATTCTACGGCGGCCAACCCTAGGTCGCGTGGCCGAAAGTCGACGTCAAAAAGGTAGGCGCTGTGGCGGATTTCGGTGCGTGCGGAATCCCCACTTGGTTCAGTTAGGAGAAAGCTCCGAGAGGTGACCACCGAGTGTCCGTCAACCTCGGCATAGGTTTGGCGCACGCGGGCTGACCGAAAGCGGGCGAGCGACTCAGCGGGAAGCTCCACGTCCGCCGAAACTAACGTGTAGGTGCTGTCGTCAATTACGAGGGTTCCGCGCAACCCAGCGCCTGCGGCCCCGCGGGGCTCAATGGCTATAGTCCAGAGGACCGAACCGTCCACCGCCTGCGCTTGGAGCACGCGGGCTTTGTACTGCAGGGCGGCATCGGCCGCCAAGGGCGACGGAATCCGTGCCGACATGAGCCGGGGTAGCTCAATGCTCGGCGTGTAGAGGTCGAGGTGTCCGTCGGGGTAGGACTCAAAAAAATGCTTGCCCAACGATTGAAACGTTTCCTTTGGCGCCGCACCCTCGTCGCGGCCCACACTAAACTGTAGCTGTACGCTGCGGCCGTCGCTGGGCCCGCCGCTCGTGGTATGTTCGTCGGCCAGGTAAATCCGTTCGCTGTAGCGCGCTGGAGCGGCAAAAAAGCTGAGGCTAAGGGCTTCGCGAAGCTGGATTCCGCGCCCCAAACCAACACTTGATTTTACTGCCGTGCTGCACTGAAAGCTCGGGAGCCCCTTCGCCCGCCGGCCGGCCTCGCGAAGTACGTCGTAGGCCATGTCGACGGGTTCGGCCACAACCAAAATGTCGTCGAGCCGCACATGCCGGGTGGAATCACTAGAATTCTGGCCGTAGGCCAAGGGCCCGATTGCCAGGAGAATTAGCCAAAGAATACGACGCAGCATCACGCCGCGAAGGTACTCAAGGCCTATGCCAAAGCCTTCAAAGGCGCGTTAGACCTCAAACAGAAAGCCCTGTTTGGCCAACGAGTGGTAGCGCTGCGGGTCGAATTTGTAGAGGCGCGCGGGGCGGTGGCGCACCGCTTTCTGGGTTTTGTCAAGGGCCTTGAGCACTTCCATGCTCAAAATTTTCTTGCGGAAGTTGGCCTTGTCAAACTGCGTATTGAGCACGGCCTCATAGAGTCCCTGGAGCTGTGCCAACGTGAATTCCTCGGGCAGCAACTCGAATCCGATGGGGTGCTGGCGAACTTGCCGCTGCAATGCTTCGAGTGCGGTTTGCAGAATTTCACGGTGGTCAAATGCCATTTCGTTTAGTTCTGCAAGCGACTTCCAGCGGGCTTTGACGGCCCACGATGCGGGTCGCGGATTGTACTTTGTCTGGTTGATCAGCGAATAAAACGCGGTGGTTACTACTCGGCCGAGTGGGTGGCGCTCCACGCCGCCAAACGTTTTAAGCTGGTCCAAAAAGACATTGTTGAGCCCAGTCAAATCGTGTAGAATCCGCGTTGCGGCCTCGTCGATGTCCTCGTCCATGCGCACGAGGTCGCCCGGAAGCGCTTCGTATCCGAAAAACGGCTCGGCGCCGCGCTCAATGACGAGGATTTGCAGCTGGGCCCCGTCGTATCCAAATACGACGCAGTCTACGGACTGTCCAAATTGAAAAAAAGCGCTAAGGCGCTGGCGTTCTGCTTCGAGACTCATGGCAATAGGGTAGTCCAAGTTAGGCCTTCTTGGCTGTGTGGGCCGACAGTAATTGTAAGAGTTCCCTGGGTGAAGGGAACGCTCCGGCCCTGGCCGTCGCGCTGCACCAACGCTTCGCGGGGTAGCTCAATGCGCACGCGTCCTTCGGCACCGGGATCCAGCGCGATGCGTTGAAACCCTTTAAGCGCTTTAACCGGGTACAGCTGACCGTTGCCCTGGCGTCCCACATAGAGCTGTACGACCTCGCTTCCGCTGCGGGTTCCGGTGTTCCGCACCGTCACGCTGGCGGCCCAGCCTTGCGCGGTGGGCTCTACGACGAGGTCGCGGTAGTCAAACGACGTGTAGCTCAATCCAAAGCCAAACGGGTAGGCAGGTGCATTCGACTCGTCGATGTAGTGCGACCAAAACACCTCGGGCTTGGGGCCGGGGCGCCCCGTTGAGTAGCCGTCGTAGCTCATGGGTAATTGGCCTTCGCTGCGCGGAAACGTCATGGGCAACCGGCCGTAGGCCTCGCGGCGACCAGTGAGCACGTCGGCAAGGGCACTTCCACCCATCGTTCCGGGCTGCCAGGCCCAAAGAATGGCGGCGGCTCCGTCCTGTATCCATGGCTCGAGCACCAGCGGACGCCCCGCGTACACCACCAGAACCACCGGCTTGCCAGTGGCGTAGGCCTTGCGAATCAAGTCCTGCTGCACGGCACTAATCCGCAGCGAAGTGCGGCTTCGGCCTTCGCCGGATTCGTTTCCGTGCTCGCCCACGGCTAGGACTAGAACATCCTGCTTGCGAAGGGCTTTGACCGCGGCGTCGTTGGCCCGGGTGTCGGTTTGATTGAGGGTGAGTTCCGCGTGAAACGCCTCTTGACCCACTGAGTGCTGAGACGAAGCCGCGTAGGTCCAGGCGCCCGCTACGGCTTCTGCGAGAGACTGCGCCGACTGGTCTTTGGCCGACACGCGCCAGTTACCCAGCACGCCGTTTTTCTCGGCGGCCAACGGTCCTGTAAGCCCGACGCGCTGGCCAGAGGCTAGCGGCAAGACGCCATAATTCTTGAGCAGCACCGACGACTTCACCGCCATTTCGTAGGCGTCGCGGCGCACATCGGGCTTGGCAGCCCCGCAGTAGCGGTAGGGATCGTCCATCACCCCGAGTTCAAACTTTAGCGTGAGCATCCGCCGTGCGGCCTCGCGAATCCGCACACTGTCGGCGGGATTGCGGCGAGCGCGTGGTCGGCGGCGTCGCGAAGGTCTACGGCGTATCCGTGGGCGATCATCTCGCCAATCGAACCCCAATCTGAAACGAGTACGCCGTTAAAGCCCATACGGCCGCGCAACTCTCCCCAAACGAGGCTAGAATCTCCGGTAGCAGGAATCCCGTTGGCGGCACTGAACGCATTCATGACGGTGGCGGCTCCGGCCTTAACGCCCGCCTCAAACGGAGGCAAAATCCAGTTGTACAGCGTGTGGGCGCTGTAGTCGGTGGTGTGGTAGTCGCGTCCGGCGACCGCAAATCCGTAGCCCGCGAAGTGCTTCAAGCAGGCTGCCAAGGTCGTGGGGTCGCTCAAGTCGGCGCCCTGAAAACCGTTCACGCGCGCTTCGGCGATGCGCGAACCGAGGTAGGGATCTTCTCCCGCACCTTCCATGACGCGGCCCCAACGCGGGTCGCGGCTGATGTCGACCATCGGGGCAAAGGTCCAGTTAATGCCGTCGGCTGTGGCCTCGCGGGCGGCGGCTCGGGCAGAATTTTTTATCGCTTCGAGGTCCCAACTCGCGGCTTCGGCGAGCGGAATCGGCGTAAGCGTTTGGTAGCCGTGGATCACATCTAGGCCAAAAATGAGGGGAATCCCCATGCGGGTCTCTTCGACTGCCACTTTTTGCAGGGCGCGAACCTCGTCCACGCCTGCGACATTGAGCACGGAACCCACTCCGCCACGCTTTAGCGCTGCAACTCGCGCGGCAACCCATTCATTGCCAGCAGGCATCGGGCCGGTAGCGTTCCAGAACCCGTTGTACTGGTTGGTTTGACCGACGAGTTCCTCGAGAGTCATCAGGGCCAGCACGCTGTCAACGCGGGCCGCAACCGGCTTGGTTTGGGCCGCAGCGGCCAGGGGAAGGGCAAGAAGGAGAAAGGTT
>JBIPMA010000015.1:0-10770 GCA_044369335.1 Schleiferiaceae bacterium
GAAGCACAAAGTAGCCGTAGGCCATATTCAAAAAAGTTAGCGCAGCCGCCACAAAGAAGGGAACACGTGGCCCGAGTTCGCCCAAAAGTCCGCCCGATACCGGCCCGATGATAAAGCCAAGACCGAAGGCGGCGCCCACGAGGCCAAAGTTTTGTGCGCGCTTTTCGGGTGGCGAGACGTCAGCGATGTAGGCAAAGCCGGTGGTGAAGCTGGCTCCGAAAATGCCCGAAACCACGCGGGCCACGAACAGCCAGGCCAGGGTCGGAGCAAACGCAAGCACCAGGTAGTCAAGTCCGAATCCGAGCAGCGAAAGCAGAAGAACGGGGCGGCGGCCGTAGCGGTCGCTGAGCGCTCCCACCAGTGGGGCAAACAGAAACTGAAAGAAGGCGTAGGCGAACAGCAGCCATCCGCCGTAGCGCGAGGCTTCAGATACGTCGGCCCCCGTGAGCTCCTGAATCAGCTGCGGAATGACCGGAATAATGATTCCGAGCCCGATGATGTCGAGCAGCAGGGTCACAAAGATGAATCCCACCGCAGCGGGGCGCGCCGAATTTGCCATGCGCAAACCTACGCGATTTTAACCTTGGCTTTTGAGCAGCTCTTTGATTCCGCCCAACGAACTCAGAACGCCGGTCGCTTCGTACGGCAAGAACACTGTCTTGGTCTCGTTGCCCGAGGTCATTTGGTTAAGGGTCTCGAGGTACTTCTGCGCGATCAGGTACTGCACGGGGTCCCCGGCGTAGCCCTTCACCGCTTCAGACACGAGGCGAATCGCCTCAGCCTCAGCCTCAGCCACCCGGATTCGCGCTTGGGCTTGGCCCTCTGCCTCGAGAATGGCGGACTGCTTCTGGCCTTCGGCCCGCTGAATGTCGGACTCGCGCTGGCCTTCGGCCGTCAAAATTTGGCTGCCCTTTTCACCTTCGGCCTCGAGGATGGTGGCGCGGCGGTTCCGCTCGGCACGCATCTGCTTTTCCATCGCATCACGGATGGCCAGAGGCGGATTGATGTCCTGAAGCTCGACGCGGTTCACCTTTACGCCCCACTTGTTGGTGGCGTCGTCAAGAATGGCGCGGAGCTTGGCGTTGATGGTGTCGCGGCTGCTCAAGCACTCGTCGAGGTCCATTTCACCCACGACGTTGCGCAGGGTCGTTTGTGTGAGCTTCTCAATGGCGTTCGGAAGGTTTCCGATTTCGTAGACCGATTTGAGCGGATCCACGATTTGAAAGTAAATCAGCGCATTGATCTCGGTGACCACGTTGTCGCGCGTGATCACGTTCTGCTTCGGGAAGTCGTAGACGTTTTCGCGCAAGTCAATGCGGTCCTGCAGCTTGAAGATGCTGATGATTTCGCCGTTGAATCCGGTCTCAGTGTAGCGCCAGTTGATTTGGCGCGGACGGTCAATCACCGGAATGATCACGTTGATGCCCGACTCAAGGGTGCGGTGGTACTTACCCAAGCGCTCGACGATCATGGCTTCAGATTGCTTGACGATGCGGATTCCCTTGGCGAGCAGTACAACCACCAACAGGGCGAGTAGCGAAAAGAGTATAAGTGTTCCCATGCTTAAATATACGACAGGCGGCGGCGGAGCCGCTGCAACGAGAAACAAGAAACGAGTGACCGTTATTCGCTTCCCCCGCGCGGAACCCGGAAGTAGTCGCTGTCCGCACCCGGGGCGTTGCGAAGGGCGTCGGTGTGGCTCAAGGCTTCGGTCGGAACGTCGTCGCGAAGCACGTTCTCGCGGTCGGTCATGTAGACCAGCGGCTCGACGCCGTCGAGGTCCAGGGCGCGGACTTTGTCGACAAACCCGAGCATTTTCTCGAGGTCTCCGAGCAGCGCGTCGGCTTGGGTCTCGCTGAGTTCGAGCTTGGCGATGTCGGCGAGCTTGAGGACGTCTTCGCGGGTGAGGTTCATGATTCGGCGGCGTATCGATTGAGTTCTGCCAAAATTAGGTCATAAACCTGGGCGTTGAGCGCGTCGGGATCTGCTCCGGCCGTCTCGATGGGGGCGTGTACGGTGGCGCGAATGCGGCCGGGGAACCCGCCCTGCTTGAAGTCAGGAAAGTGCCGGCGGTTGTCGGGAAAGGTGATGGGCAGAATGGGGACTCCGGCCTCGACCGCGAGCTGGAATGCGCCGTTTTTGAACGGAGCCAAGCGCACCCTGGGGTCCTTCGGAATTCCGCCCTCGGGATAAATGCACATGCCGCTTCCGCGCGCGAGGCGGCGACGGGCTTTTTCGAGCACCTGCCGCTTGGACGCGATCGAGTTGCGGTCCACGGTGATGCTGCTGCGCTTAAAAAAGAATCCGAAGAGCGGAAGCTTCGCGAGTTCCGCCTTGCCAATGAACACGGTCGGCGATTTAACGAGGCGGTAGCAGTACATCACGTCGAGTTCCGACGAATGGTTGGCGACCACCATGTACGGGCGCGACCAGTCGATGCGGGCTTCGTAGCGGACTTTGCGAATCAAACCCATTCCGTTGAGGATCCAGGCCGACCACAGGCGTCCGAATCGGTAGAAGCGCGGAAACTGCTCCACGCGACGGCTGTACCACAGTAACCACGGGAACAGCCCCAGAATGCTCACGAGCATCAGGGCGTAGTACCAGATGTGGTAGAGGATGCCGAAGGCGCGCTTCAGCACGGGCTACTTCATCTCCCAGGACTCCATGAACTTCGTCGTGTAGTTTCCGGCTACAAAGTCGGGGTGGTCCATGAGCTGGCGGTGGAACGGAATCGTCGTCTGGATGCCCTCTATGATGAACTCGTCCAGCGCGCGCTTCATGCGCTCGATGGCCTGCTCGCGGTTGCGGCCGGTGCAGATGAGTTTGGCGATCATAGAGTCGTAGTTCGACGGAATCGTGTAGCCCGCGTACACGTGGGTATCGATGCGCACTCCGTGGCCGCCGGGGGCGTGGAACGCGGTGATCTTACCCGGGCAGGGGCGAAAGTTGTGGTAGGGGTCCTCGGCATTGATGCGGCACTCGATGGCGTGCATGTGCGGCTCGTGGTTACGCCCTGAAATCTTGGTTCCACTGGCGATTTTAATTTGCTCGCGAATCAAGTCGTAGTCCGTAACTTCTTCGGTAATGGGGTGTTCCACCTGAATGCGGGTGTTCATCTCCATGAAGTAGAAGTTGCGGTGCTTGTCGACCAAGAACTCGATGGTTCCGGCACCCTCGTAGCCAATGTACTTGGCGGCCTTGACGGCCGCGTCGCCCATCGCTTGGCGCAGTTCGGGCGTCATAAAGGGCGACGGAGTCTCTTCGAGCAGCTTTTGGTTGCGGCGCTGGATCGAGCAGTCGCGCTCGCTGAGGTGCGCGGCTTGGCCCGACTGGTCGCCCACGACCTGAATCTCGATGTGGCGGGGCTCTTCGATCAGTTTTTCCATGTACATACCGTCGTTGCCAAAGGCAGCAGCGGCTTCTTGGCGGGCTGATTCCCAAGCCTTCTCGAGGTCGGCCTCGGCCCAGACCGCGCGCATTCCTTTACCACCGCCTCCGGCGGTGGCTTTCATCATGACGGGGTAGCCAATTTCTTTGGCGGTTTTCTTGGCGTGCTCGAGTGAGTCCAAAAGGCCTTCAGAGCCCGGAACACAGGGTACGCCAGCCTCGTTCATGGTGGCCTTGGCCGTAGCCTTGTCGCCCATCTTGTCGATTTGCTCGGGCGTCGCGCCGATGAACTTGATTCCGTGTTCGGCGCAAATGCGCGAAAACTTCGAGTTCTCAGACAAAAATCCGTATCCGGGGTGAATGGCGTCGGCGTTGGTGATCTCGGCGGCAGCAATCAGGTGCGAAATCTTGAGGTAGCTGTCGCGCGAAGGAGCGGGGCCGATGCACACAGCCTCGTCGGCAAAGCGAACGTGCAGCGAATCGCGGTCGGCCTCTGAATACACAGCTACCGTCTTGATGCCCATCTCGCGGCAGGTGCGAATGATGCGCATGGCGATTTCACCGCGGTTGGCGATGAGAATTTTATTGATCATGGTGCGGGCGAATTAAGCCGGGTCAACCAAGAACAAAGGCTGGCCGTACTCGACCGGCTTCATGTCGTCGGCAAGAACCTTCACTACGGTACCAGAGACCTCGCACTCAATCTCGTTGAAGAGCTTCATGGCCTCGATGATGCACACCGTTTGGCCGGCCTTCACCGTGTCGCCCACGTTGACAAATACAGGCTTGTCAGGGCTTGGCTTGCGGTAGAACGTACCGATCATGGGGGCGGTCACCGTCACGTACTTTGACGTGTCTTCGGCCGGAGCCGCTGCGGCGGCTGGTGCAGCAGGTGCGGGAGCGGCGGCCACTGGGGCGGCGGCTACCGCAGGGGCGGCAGCGAGCACAGGCGCTTGGGCGTACACAACGCCGTCGGGGCCGGTTTTGACCGTAATCTTAAAGTCATCCGTTTCGAGAGATACCTCTTGGGCTCCGCTCTTGGCGACAAAACGAATGAAATTCTGGAGTTCTTTAAGGTCCATAGCTAAGGAGTTAGAAGGGCAAAAGTGCGGCGAAAAAAGCAAAAACCCGGCATCAAGGCTATGCTTGAACCGGGTTTTTATTCACAAAAGGGCGCAAAGGCCCGAAAGTCTTAGGCCTCAGCGGCTTCAGCAGGGGCGCTGTTGTCGATAACTACTTTGCCTTTGTAGTACATCTTGCCCTCGTGCCAGTAGGCGCGGTGCATCAGGTGGGCTTCACCCGTAGCCGAGCACACCGTCAGGGTAGGCATCACGGCCTTGTCGTGGGTGCGGCGCTTGTCGCGGCGGGTACTGGATTGTCGGCGTTTGGGATGTGCCATGGTTCCTCAGTTTAAAAATTCAACAATTCGTTGGTCAAAAATCTTATTCTTCTTCGTCTAAAAAGTCCAAATCAGAATCATCCCAATCGTCGGCATCGACCTCTTCGCGGAGTTCGGGTTTGACGCGCTGCAGCGGAACCGACAGTGCCACCAATTCGTAGAGGTACTGTTTGAGGTCGGCTTCGTAGGATCCGTGCGGAAGCACGAGCACCTCGGGTTCGCTGTCGTCGAAGGCTTCGCCAAACTTGACTACGACGCTAAAGTCATTCTTTAGCTCGAGCACGAAGGGGTCGTTGCTCAGGTCGCAGGTGGTGTCCATGGCGCCTTCGTAGGCAAAATCCAACTCAAGCATGTGGTTGGCTTTGCGCATCGTGACGCGGACGGTGGCGGGCCGAAGACCCTCAAGGTCTTGCAGGGGGAATTCTGAAAAGAACGTTTCGTCGAGGACGAATTCAAAGTGGTGCTCGCCAAGTGCAAGACCCGAAAACTGGAGTATGGTTTCACGTGGTCTCACGACGAACTTCGCTTTGAGCCTGCAAAGGTACTAAAAATTCCATAACGCTCAGCGCGTTGCGCGGCGATTCTTTACTACCGCGATGGCGGTGTGGAGGGCGGCCAGCATGCTGCCGGCGTCGGCTCGCCCTTGGCCGGCGAGGTCCCAGGCGGTCCCGTGGTCGGGCGAGGTCCGCACCAAATCCAGGCCCGCGGTGGCATTGACGCCGTCGTGAAAGGCGAGCATTTTAAACGGAATCAGGCCCTGGTCGTGGTAGAGCGCCAAGGTGGCGTCGACGTCGCGGTAGCCCCGCGCGGCAAAAAAACCGTCGGCGGCAACGGGTCCGCGTACGTCCAACCCCTCGTGGCGTGCGGCACTCAGAGCTTCCAAAAGCCAGGTGTGCTCGTCGGTTCCGATGCGCCCGCCGTCTCCGGCGTGGGGGTTGAGGGCGAGCAGGGCCAGGCGCGGATTGGCCACTCCGTAGTCCCGACGCAGCGCCGCGTCCAGCGCGCGGAGCTTGCGCACGACAAGGTCCACCGAGAGTGCGCCCCGAACCTCAGAAAGGGGGACGTGCTCGGTTGCGAGGGCGACGGTGAGTTCCGATCCGCGCAGCAGCATCAGGGCCTCGCCCCCTGCGGCGTGGGCCAGGTAGCCGGTATGGCCAGTGAACCCGTGCAGGGGTACGTGCTCTTTGCTCAGCGGCGGCGTGACCAACGCGTCGATTTGGCCGGCCCGCCAGGCGTCCAGAGCCAAGTTGAGGCTGTCGAGGGCCGCTTGGCCTGAGGTAAAGGTTCCGCGCCCAAAAGCCCAGTCCACGGGTGGCAGAGGCCACACGCAAGAGACCGAAGGCACCGGCAAACCCAGCACCCCTGCTTGGCCCTTGACCAGTAGCGGGTCGGCAAACCAGACCCACTCGACGTCGGCCGAGGGAACCCACTGCGCCAGCGCCTTGAGCACCACCTCGGGCCCGATGCCGTGGGGGTCGCCTAGGGTAATGCCGACGCGAACCGCCATCAGGCGCGGGATTGGGTGGTCAAAAAGTGGGTGAGTAGGCGTACGCCGACGCCGGTTCCGCCCTTGCCGTAGTAGGCGACGGGTCGGTCCAAGAACGCCGGCCCTGCGATGTCGAGGTGCACGTAGGGGTAGTCGATGAAGTACTCCAGAAACTTGCCGGCAGTAATCATTCCTGCCTCGGCGCCCCCGATGTTTTTGATGTCGGCGATGTCGCTCTTAATCAACTCTTTGTAGTCGTCCCAGAAGGGGAACTCTACGAGGCGCTCGTGCGTCATTCCGGCGCTGGCCTGCAGGGCGTCCCAGGTGGCGCGGTCGGCGGTCCCCATGGCGACGGTGGCGTAGGGACCGATGGCGCGCGAGGCGGCTCCGGTCAGGGTGGCCAGGTCGATGACGAGCTTGGGCTGGTACTTTTTGGCGTAGTGCAGCGCGTCGGCCAAGATCAGTCGGCCCTCGGCGTCGGTATTGAGCACCTCTACGGTCACGCCGTTCGAGATGGTGATGACATCGCCTGGAACCAACGCGTTGCCGTTCAGGCGGTTGTCGGTGGCCGGAATCAGGCCCACCACGTTCACCGGAAGCTTGGCGGCGGCCACGGCGCAGAAGGTGCCGAGCACGGCCGCGGCGCCCGACATGTCGCACTTCATGTCTTCCATGAAGTTGCTGGGCTTCAGACTGATGCCGCCGGTGTCGTAGACCACGCCCTTGCCAACCAAGACGGTGGGATGCTCCTGGGGAGCGCCTTCGCCGCGGTACTCGAGCACGATGAACACGGGCGGATCGACCGATCCCTTGTTCACGCCCAGCAACCCGCCCATCTTCAGGGCCTCGATTTGGGCCTTGTGGAGCACCGTGCACTTGAACCCGTGCTGGGCGCCGAGCTGTTCGGCCCGGGCGGCGAGCTCGAGGCTTCCGAGCTGCAGCACCGGAGTGTTGATGAGGTCGCGCGCCTCGGTCACCCCGTCCATCAGGGCGTTCCAGGTGGCGAATTCGGCGGAATCGCTGCCGACCACGTCGAGCTGCTCGAGGGTCCACTGGTCCTTGGCCTTGGTGCCAAAGAGCTTGGTGTAGCGGTAGGCGTTCAGGGCCAGGCCTTCAGCCACCGTCAGGGCGGCGGGCTGGGCGTCGAGCGCCACGTGGCGGAGCTTGTTTTTGGCCAAAATTCCGCCCAAGTCGGCCCCGAGCTGGCGCAGCGCATGCAGTCCGTCGGCGGTCGCGGCGTCGGCGTCGCTGGTGGCCAGCAGCAGGTCGCCGTTGGCGGTAGCCAGGTGCATCCAACCCTTCACCCCGCGGTCGACGCGGTTTTGGTAGGCATTGAGCGCGGAATCTTCGATGCCCGCTGCACGCAAAGCATCAGTACTGGGGCGGAGCACGGCGCGCACGGCGGCGCCGGCAGAGGAGGGAACAAGGCTGCGTTTCATACCTACGAAGGTAGCGCTCGTACCTTTGCCCCATGTTCACCGGAATCATCGAAAACCTCGGCCAAATCGCGGCCATCACCCCCGACGGAGGCAACGTGCACTTCGACGTCACGTCTACCCTGGCGCCCGAGCTTAAAATTGACCAAAGCGTGGCTCACGACGGGTGCTGCCTGACCGTGGTGGCGCTGCACGGCGAGGGGGTTCCGCACGGGTTCCGCGTCACGGCCATCGCCGAAACCCTAGACAAAACCTGCCTCGGAACCTGGACCGTCGGCCGAAGCGTCAACCTCGAGCGCGCCGCCCTGGTCGGAAGCCGCCTCGACGGCCACACGGTGCAGGGACACGTCGACTCGGTGGGCCGCGTCACCGAAGTTTCAGAAACCAACGGCAGCTGGCGCGTCGCCATCGAGCATCCCGCCTACGAGCTGCACCGCACCGTCCCCAAGGGATCGATCACGCTCAACGGCGTGTCGCTGACCGTGGTGGATTCCGGGCCGACGCACTTTAGCGTGGCGCTGATTCCCTACACTTGGGACCACACCAACCTCTCAAAGCTGAAGGTCGGCGATCCCGTCAACCTCGAATTTGACGTGCTGGGTAAGTACGTGCTGCAGTACCTGCGCGAGCTCGGAACCCTCTCGCGCTAAAGGCCGCCCGTGGGCTAACTTTAGCCCCATGCGCCACTTTGCTGTAGACGTAGAAACCGCGACCAACCAACGCTCCAGCATCTGCCAAATTGGCTTGGTCGAGGTGCTGGACGACCGCGTGGTGCCGGTCTACAGTTCGCTCGTGCGCCCTCCGGGCAATGCCTACAGCTACCACAACATTCGGGTGCACGGAATCCAGCCCGAGGACACCCGCGATTCGCCCACGTTTGAGGACGTATGGCCCGACATCGCTGCCTACTTTGCCCACACGGTCTGGGCGCACAACGCGCCGTTTGACTTCGGATGCCTGACCGCCACGCTGGAGTACTACTTTTTGCCAGTTCCGACCTGGAAGAAGGGCTGCACCTACCGCGAAACCCGCATGGGCCTCAAGAAGGCCTGCGAGCACTACGGCATTTTTTTGCTGAACCACCACGACGCCCTGGCCGACGCCACCGCCTGCGGCGAGGTCCTGCGCCGGGTGCGCTTGGAGCGGACGCCGGAGGGGTTGCGGTAGCGGCTTTCGGCTACGTGCCCGACTGCAGTTTCTCCTCTTGAAAAAAATCAACAATAGACTGCGCCAGGGGCCGCAGGACCTCGGCTTCAAAAGCATCTAGGTCTGCGCGGGTGAGCAGGCTTCGCTTGGCGATGCTGAACCAGAGCACGGGGTCGTGGGGGCGCCGCATGGGGGCGATTCCGACCTGGAATTCACGGGCGTCGGGGTAGCGCTGGCCGAGCATCCAGGCATAGGTCATCAGCTGGAACCCCTTAGCCTTGCTGGGTTTTTGAAGCTCGGCCCAGTCGGATTTGCAGCGGGTGCTGGCCTCGTCGACCGAGCCCGTTTTGAGGTCTACGACGATCAGGCGGCCGTCGGACCAGCGCTCGATTCGGTCGGCGGTTCCGCGCAAGGGGACCGGGCCAAAGTCGAGCTGCAGCGGGGCCTCCAGCATTTCTTCGACGCCGATGATTTCAAAGGCGAGTTCCCGGTCGTCTTCGTTCCGCTGGCTCTCGGCTTCGGCCCAGGCCTGGGCCATGTGCAGGGCGATTTGGCGGGTGAGCAGCGGGTAGCCGGTGTCGAGCGACGAAGGCATTTCTTTATTTACACCCTCATGGGTCCAAGCCTCGACGCGGTCCAGAGCCCAGGTTTTATGGTCGCGGAGGGTCTTGTAAAGTTGCTCGTGCACGAAGTGCAGCGCGGTTCCTAGTGCGTCCGCGGCTACGCGGTCGTGGGTGCGCGATTCTTCGCGGATCTCGAGCACATTGCGGACCAAGAAGAGGTAGGGGTCCTCGAGGAAGCGCTGGAACCCGGTGGGGCTCAGACCCTTGCGCTGAAGCGCGTCGGACACCAGGGGCCAGACTTCGGGCCCGGTGGGCAGGTCGGCGCCTTCGGGCTGAAACTGGTCGGGGCGCAGCGGCCAGTTAAGGCGGCGGTCGGTCACGCGGATGCCAGGGTAGCGGGCGAGTTCGAGTTGGGCCTGGCGCACCCAGCGGCTGGCCTCGCCCTTACCAAGTCCATCGGGCTCGCTGTTGACGACCATCACGACAGTTTCGGCGCGCTGCATCAGGCGGTAGAGGTGGTAGGCCGCCACCGACTCGCGGTCCTGGGGCAGCGGAAGCCCGTAGGCCTTGCGCAAGTCAAAAGGCAAAAAGCTCGCGGTGCTGCGCCCCTGCGGCAGCACGCCTTCGTTGAGCGGAGCCACGATGAGCCGCTTAAAATCAAGGGCGCGGGTCTCGAGCAAGCCCATGATTTGCAGTCCGTTGAAGGGCTCGCCAAAGAATGCCACGGGCGATTCGGTGGCCAGCGACCGGTAGAGGCGCAAGAGGCTTCCGACGCCCAGCACCTCGTCGGGCAGCATGCCCTGCAGCCGCTCGAGGATTTGCAGCACGGCGCGGGCCGGCTCCCCTTCCCAAGCGGGGCGCGGAACCGACAGCCAATGGGCCGTGCGCTTGGCAAGTTCCTGAACGAGCTGCCGCGGATCGTGGGCGGGGCGCCACAAGGCCGCGTCGGCACCCAGCAGGGCCTCGACCTGGGCCGCAGACCAGTGGGCCCGGCGCGCCCGGCGAAGCTCGAATTGGGCCCGGACCAGCGCGCTCGGATTAGCCACCATCATCGCGGCAAAGGGGTGAATCAGGGTGGCTTCGAGCAGGCGGCGCGGGTAGCTTCCGCGGTTTTGCTCGCGGGCCTCGTGGAGCTGCAAAAAGACCTCGACCCCGGCGTAGGGCAGGGTCAGGTACAGGGGAAGCCCCATGGTCACGTTGGCCTCTTCGATGCCCTCGGGCAGTGCCTGCAGCACGGGCACCAAAAGGCTCTCGTCGCCCAGTACCACCGCGGTTTGGCGGGCCACGTCGGGACCCCATTCCTCGAGCAGGGCCCCCACCGACTGAGCGACGCCGAGGTGGCGGCTGGCC
>JBIPMA010000189.1:0-2949 GCA_044369335.1 Schleiferiaceae bacterium
GACGCTCTTGTCGAGGTCGATGAAGTCGTTGGGCTTCTGCTCGTGCGGAAGCTCAATGTTCAGGCCCACCGAGGGGGCGCCGACGGCTTTGGCGCCGCGGTTGGCCGCTTCCATGATGCCGGGGCCGCCGCCGCTGATGATTCCGTAGCCTTTGGCGCCGAGTCCTTCGGCAATGTCTTGGGCCGTCTGGTACCAGGCATGGTCTTCGGGCAGTCGGGCGGAACCAAAGATGCTCACACACGGCCCGATCCGCGACAGGCGCTCGTAACCCTGCACGAACTCGCCCATGATTTTAAAAATGGCCCAGGAGTCGTTGGTACGAACTTCGTTCCAGGACTTGTGCTTGAAGGCCGTTTTGATCGGCCGAGATCCGTTGGTCGCCATAGGTTTAACGCTTTAAACGGTTAATGTATTCCGCAAGGTAGCGGCCTGTGATGCTATCGGGGCTGGCTGCGACTTCGCTTGGGGTGCCGGTGGCTACAATGAGGCCGCCCCCGGCTCCGCCGTCGGGACCAAGGTCGACGATGTGGTCTGCCTGGTGAATGACGTCGAGGTTGTGCTCGATCACCAGCACAGTGTTGCCTTGGTCGACCAGTCGGTGCAGGCCGTCCATGAGCACCTTGACGTCGTCAAAGTGAAGGCCCGTGGTGGGTTCGTCGAGCAGGTAGAGGGTTTGGCCCGTGGATCGCTTGCTGAGCTCGGTGGCCAGCTTGATGCGCTGGGCTTCGCCTCCGCTCAAGGTCGTCGCAGACTGACCCAAGGTGATGTACCCGAGGCCGATGCTGTTCAGGGTGAGCAGGACGCGGTAAATGCGCGGAACCGCCTCAAAGAACTTCATCGCCTCTTCGATGCTCATGTTGAGCACGTCGCTGATGCTGTGGCCCTTGTAGCGCACCTCGAGGGTTTCCCGGTTGAACCGGCGACCTTGGCAGGTTTCGCACGGAACGTGCACGTCGGGCAAGAAGTTCATCTCGATGACGCGCATTCCCCCGCCCTCGCAGGTTTCGCAGCGCCCGCCCTTGACGTTGAATGAGAAGCGCCCTGGGGCGTATCCGCGAATCTTTGCCTCGGGTAACTCGCTGAACAGCTTGCGGATTTCGTTGAACACTCCGGTGTAGGTGCTCGGATTCGAGCGCGGATTGCGCCCAATCGGACTTTGGTCCACCGCAATGATTTTGTCGAGGTGCTCGAGGCCCTCGAGCTTTTCGAACGGCTCGGGCTTGTCGAGCAAACCCTGAAGCGGGCCTGCGATGGCGGGATGCAGGGTTTTGTTGATGAGCGTCGATTTTCCAGAACCCGATACGCCCGTGACCACCACGAGTTGGCCGAGCGGAACCTCTAAGTTCACACCCTGAAGATTGCGGCCAGTGGCGCCTAGAAGGCGAAGTTGCTTGCCGTTGCCCGTCCGCAGTTCGCGCGGTTCCGACACGAGCAGTTCGCCGCGCAGGTACTTGGCGGTCAAGCTGTTTGATGCAATAAGTTCGTCGTAAGTGCCTTCGGCGACGACGCGTCCGCCGTGGATTCCGGCGCGTGGCCCCATGTCGACAATGTGGTCGGCGTGGCGCATGAGCTCTTCGTCGTGCTCGACGACGACTACGCTGTTTCCGAGGTCGCGCAAGCGTTCGAGGCTGCGAATAAGGCGGTCGTTGTCGCGCGGGTGCAGCCCAATCGAAGGCTCGTCGAGGATGTACAGCACATTCACGAGCTGCGAGCCAATTTGGGTTGCCAAGCGGATGCGCTGGGCCTCGCCACCGCTCAGGGTGCGCGCGGATCGGCTCAGCGACAGGTAGCTGAGGCCGACGTCGTTCAAAAATCCGACACGCGTGCTCAGTTCTTTGAGAATTTCGCCGCCAATGCGCTGCTGGGCAGGGGGGAGGCTCTGGTGCACGCCCTCGAGCCACGCGGCCAGTTCGTACAGAGGCATTCCTGCGACCTCGGCAATCGACTTGCCAGAAATTCGAAACATCAAGGATTCCGGCTTGAGGCGTCCGCCTTCGCAGTGGCTGCAGATTCCGTCGTCGAGGTAGTCGTCAGCCCAGCGCTGCACGCTTTTGCTGCCTTCGCGCCCCTGAGCCTCGATGAACGGTTTGAGTCCCTCGTACTTGATGCTGATTTTGCGCGAAATCCCGGCGGCCTTTTGGGTGTGGGTAAAGTCCTCGTTGCAGCCGTGCATGATGGCGTTGCGGCCCTCTTCGGGAATGTCCTTCCAGGGAGTCTCAAGGGTATAGCCGTACCGCCACCCGATGTGCTCGAGCTGCTGAAAGATCCACGACGCTTTGTACGTACCCAGCGGAGCCAAAGCACCGTCCCTCAAGCTGAGGCGCGGGTTGAGCACTACTTTACTGAGCGAAAGCTCGCGTACGCTTCCGAGGCCGTCGCAGTGCGGGCAGGCCCCTTTGGGCGAGTTGAAGCTGAAGCTGTTGGGCTCGGGTTCGGGGTACGAAAGCCCCGTGGTGGGGCACATGAGGTTGCGGCTGAAGTGCTTTTGGTCTTGGGTGTCCCAGTTGACTACGGTGATGCTTCCGTGGCCGAGGCGCATCGCGGTGGCGATGCTGCGCTTGAGTCGTTCGGCTTCGTCGACACCCGGACTCAGTCGGTCGACGACTACGTCGATGTCGTGCGTCTTGTAGCGGTCGAGCTTGAGACCGCGATCGATGTTGATCCACTCGCCGTTGACTCGGGCCTTGAGGTAGCCCTGCTTCGCGAGGCCTTCAAAGAGTTCGCGGTAGTGGCCTTTGCGCGCCCTGACGACCGGAGCCAAAAGTGCAATGCGCTGTCCGTCAAAGTCATGAACGACACGTTCAAGGATGGCGTCGTCGGTGTAGCTGACCATCTCTTCGCCGGTAGCTAGCGAGTAGGCGGTCGCCGTGCGGGCGTAGAGCAGGCGCAGAAAGTCGTAGACTTCGGTGACGGTTCCGACGGTAGAGCGAGGGTTGCGGTTCGTCGTCT
>JBIPMA010000191.1:0-2915 GCA_044369335.1 Schleiferiaceae bacterium
ATCCAAGCCGCCGGGGACTTCGCCAGGTGTCAGTAGGGTATGGGTCCAAAAGACCCGCGTTGGAATGCCGAGCGCCTTCACTTCGGATTCCTGCTGCCGTTCTTCAGTGGCTACGGCACGGCTGAACAGCAGCGTGTGCGGTCGTTGGGCGCGCAGCCAAACGGTGATGCTTCCGGGCGTTTGCTGAAGGGCTACTCCGTGGGCGTTCAGCTCGCGGCTAAGGGCACTGAGTCCTTCGCGAATCCATTCGGCACGCCGATGGCTTAGGCGCGGAATTCCTCCGAGACCCTTTGCTTGATCGAGGTGGTTCCAGGCATAGACTGCGACAAGTTCACGGCCGGTTTCGTCCGCGAGTTCGCGTGCGGAATCCCAGCACATGTTGTCGTTCAGTCGCTGGTCGTGACGTACCCACCAAACAATCATAATGAATTTATATTAAGTAAGTTTTGTTCAGCTTGTTCAAGTAACGCTTCACGGTGGTCGGGCTTCATTTTGTCCCAAGTTCGGTAGACCATTCCCACACGGGGGTTGCGCTCGAGAAGGTGTCGGTTCCGCGCATAAAAGTGCCAGTAGAGCGCGTTGAAAGGGCAGGCGCGTTCCCCCACTTTTTCAGCAACCGAATAGGCGCAGTTGGTGCAGTGGTTGCCCTGCTTGTGAATGTAGGCGCCACTGCTGACGTAGGGCTTGGTTCCGACGATTCCGCCGTCAGCGAACTGACTCATGCCCCGGGTGTTAGGCATTTCGACCCATTCGAGGGCGTCGATGTAGATTCCGAGGTACCAGGCGTCCAGCTCGCGCGGGTCAAATCCGGCCAAGAGCGCGAAGTTGCCCACCACCATAAGCCGCTGGATGTGGTGGGCATAGGCGGTGCGTAGGCTTTGGTCCACCGCGACCTGCATGCAGCGCATCTGGGTTTTGCCCGTGTACATCCAGTCGGGGAGTGGACGCTGGTGGTTGAAGTAGTTCAGCTCGGAATACTCGGGCATTTGGGCCCAGTAAATTCCGCGAACGTACTCGCGCCAGCCGAGAATTTGGCGGATAAATCCCTCGACGGCGGGCAGGGGGTAGGTCTCAGGGTCGCGCCGCCAAGCCGTTTCAGCCGCTCCAACCACTTCACGCGGGTGAAGCATTTTGGTGTTTAGCGCGAACGAAATTCGGCTGTGAAACAGAAAATCCTGGCCTTCGGCGAGCGCATCTTGGTAGCGGCCAAACAAGGGGAGCCTAAACTCAATAAAGTGGCTGAGAAGCGCCAAGGATTCACTGCGGTCGCAGGGCCAAGGGAAGTCGTCAGCGAGAGCGTCGCCCCAGCGCGGGATTTTGTTGCGGTCCAGTCGAGCGTCGATCTCGCGGACGTCGTGGTGAGCCCGCCATTCGGCGGGAACGTGCTGCTTCGGGTTCCAGGATGCGCGGTTGTCGGAATCGAAGTTCCAGGTTCCGCCCTCAGGCTGTCCCGAGGCATCGAGCAAAATGCTATGGCGCACGCGCATCGCCCGGTAAAACGATTCCATGAGGTAGGTCTTTTTGCCGGCAAAGTGGGCGGCCAGCGTGCCGCGTTCGGTGAGAAAGTGTTCGCTGGGGACGCGGGTTCCGATACCCTGAAGCGCTTGATCGACCCGGTATTCGTCGGGCTCTTGGTACTCAATCTCGAGATCAGTGCCGGTGGACAGTTCGCGCTTGAGGGCCTCAAGGTTGGCGCGTAGGCTTCCTTGTTGCCGCGGATCGTCGAGTGTCCAGTATTCTACCCGGTGCCCGGACTGGCGAAGGTGATGGGCAAACTGCTGGATTCCGTGCAAAAAAGCCAGCATCTTTTGGCGGTGGTGGGGGGCGTAGCGGAGCTCTTCACCCGACTCAAAAAGGGCATAAACCACGTCGGTGCGCACCTCGCGAAACCAGGAATGCAGCGGATTGAGTTGGTCACCAAGGATGAGCCGAAGAATCATTCGAGTGGCTTTTTCTTGGATTCAGCGCGGCAGCGGTCTGAGCAATACTTGACCTGGTCCCAGTCGCGTTCCCATTTTTTGCGCCATGCGAACGGTCGGCCGCAGTGTGCGCAGTCCTTTTGGGGCAGGTTGGATTTGGCTACGCCGCGCATGGGGTTAAAGCTGCTCAGGAAGGGTTCCGGGCTGGGCATAGCTTAGCGCGACAAGTGCACTGCTGTGGTGGTAGGTGTCGAGTCCCTGGGCTAAAAGCAGGTCGTTAGGGTGCTGCACGTGGCCCCTTGGGTGCACCGTGGCCGAAGGATGTACATGGACCTCGTCCACCGAACCGACAATCAGAATGGTTCCGTTGGCGAGCTGGTGCTCTTCGGTGAGCTTCAGGCCGTAGGCGACCACCGCGTCGTGAATTCGGGGCGCGTGAAGCGTTTCAAACGCTTCCCAGCCAAGACCCACTGAATCCAGTTCGCTTTCGCCCTCGGGATATTTGGCGCTGCACTGGTGGAGTTGCTGGGCTTGAGCGGTTCCGCCGGAGAGTACGTGAAAGCCAAAGCAGCTTTGAGCGCGCACGTAGCGAAGCCCCTGGTGTTCTGCCGTCAAGGGGCGAAAGAGGAAGCCGAGCTGCGGCGGATTCGCGCTAACATGCAGTGTTTGGCTGAACACGGCCGCATTGGCGACACCCTGCGGCGAAAAACTCGTGAGCAAACCCACCTGACGCGGGCCGCCCAATGAATTGAAGAACTGCGCGCGGAATCGGGGTTCCCACGCGTTCCAAATGTCCGGAGTAATCATTTAGGGGCGCAAGCTGCTCATACCGCCGTCGACGCCCAAAACTTGGCCACTGATCCATGGATTGTCGAGCAGGGCGAGTCCGGCATGCGCGAGTTCGCCCACCTGACCCACTCGCTTGAGGGGGTGGCGCTCTGCGGCAGCCGCGGCGCGGGCTTCGTTGCCTAATAGTTTAGAAGCCAGTGGGGTGTC
>JBIPMA010000193.1:0-2875 GCA_044369335.1 Schleiferiaceae bacterium
TGATTGATTCGCTGTATTCAGAGATGACGGGGCGTTTGGATCCGAACGAGTCGTCGCTTGCGGTTGAAATGGACGGCTACTGGTACCAGTCCCGCTACCAAGAGGGCAAGGAGTATCCCATTCACGTCCGCTTTCAGGTCGCCGAAGATGGCCCGGAACAGCTCGTGCTGGACGTCAATGCATTGGCTGAGGGCAAACCCTACTGTCAGGTTGCCTCGATGGTGATGACCCGCGACCACCAGCGCATGGCCTATGCCGTGGATTTTGTGAGCCGCCGGCAGTACACGCTGCGCTTTCGTGAAATCGCGACGGGCGAAGAGCACGCCATGGAGATTCCGGATACCTCAGGAGCATTCGCCTGGGCCGACGACGGACGCACGTTTTTTTACGCCACAAAGGACCCGGTCACACTTCGCGTGGACAAAATTTGGCGCCATTCTTTGGATTCCAAGGCTGAGCCCGTACTCGTCTTTCACGAGAAGGACGAGGCGTTCAGCTGCACGGTCTACCGGGGAAAAACCAAGAAGTACCTGATGATTTCGACCTCGGCCACGAATGTGGATGAAGTATGGTTCCTGTCGGCGGCAGAACCACTTGGGGATTTTCAGTGCATCATGCCGCGTACGCCGGGCTTGGAGTATTCGGCGAGCCACCATGCTTCGAGCTGGTGGATCCGCAGCAACCGAGGGGGGCGAACCAATTTTGCGCTCTTTCAGGCTCCTGAAGATCGCCCGGGGGAGTGGACGGAAGTGGTTCCGCACCGAGACGACGTACTGCTTGAGGGCATCGACTTGTTTGACGACTTCATGGTTCGCGAAGAGCGCGAGCTTGGACTGCTGCGCATTGTGGTGCGGCCGTGGGATTCGGCAATGGGTCCGGAATACGCCATTGCTATGCCCGAAGAGACGTACACGCTGTACACAGCCTCGAACCCGTCTTCGGCGACGCGCACGCTGCGCTACGTCTACACTTCGCTGACGACTCCGGCCACGACCTACGATTTTGATATGGTCACTCGCGAGCAAGTGGTCAAAAAAGTGCAAAAAGTGGTGGGAGGTTACGACCCGAGTCGCTATGTGACGCGACGGCTTTGGGCGACGGCTCCTGACGGAACCCAGGTGCCCATGAGTTGGGTTGGTCCTGCCGACCGTCAGGGCGCAGTACCAACATTGCTTTACGGATACGGAGCCTACGGCATTACCGTCGATCCCGCATTCAGCATTGCGCGCCTTAGCCTTTTGGAGCGCGGAATGGCCTACGCCATCGCCCACGTTCGCGGAGGCGAGTACCTCGGCCGAGCCTGGTACGAGCAAGGCCGAATGGAGCACAAGCAGAATAGCTTTAGCGACTTCATTGCATGTGGAGAGATGCTTCGCCGCGACGGCTACGCCTCGCAACTTTTTGCCATGGGCGGTAGCGCCGGCGGACTTCTCATGGGCGCCGTGATCAACCAGCGTCCGAATCTCTGGTCGGGTGTCATCGCGGCGGTTCCCTTTGTGGACGTGGTTACGACGATGCTCGACGACAGCATTCCACTCACCACTGGAGAGTACGATGAATGGGGCAACCCCAACGAGCCCGAGGCCTACTACCGAATGAAGTCCTACTCGCCCTACGACAACGTCACGGCGCAGGATTACCCGCCCTTACTTGTTACTACGGGGCTGCACGACAGCCAAGTTCAGTACTTCGAGCCCGCCAAGTGGGTGGCGCGCCTGCGCGAACGCCGCACCAATTCAGCCCCCCTCTACATGTACTGCAACATGGATACGGGGCACGGCGGAGCCAGCGGGCGCTACGAGTCCTACCGCGAAACGGCGATGGAGTACGCGTTTTTGCTCAGCTTGGCTGAAGTTGGCTAGGTTGACTCGTTAGCTCGTTAGCCAATTAGCCAGGCTGGCAAGGTTAGCTAAGATTGGCTCGTTGGTTTTTGATAAGGGAAGCCCTGCAGTGCGCGGCTAGAAACCAGAAACCAGCGACTAGTTGCTAGTTGCTAGTTGCTGGTTGACAAGTTCCGCGAGGGTGCTGAGAGCGCCCTGCTGGGACTGTGCCCAGGTTTGGTTGGGCGCGCGGTGTTCGACGGCGTCGAGCCAAGCAAGGGCTTCGTCGAGGTTCGTGACTTTGTGGGCGACTTGGTCGCGAAGGGCGTCTTGGGCTTCCCAGTGGCGGCCGAGGTTTGGTCCAAATGCTATAGGCAGGCCCCACGAGAGGGGCTCGATAATGTTGTGAAGTCCTTGATTGAAGGCGCCGCCGACGAAGGCGGCTTGGGCGCCGCCGTAGAGGCCGAAGAGGACGCCGATTTGGTCAAGCACAAGGACGCGGTGGTTTTCGAGTTCGTCGGGGCTGTAAGACGGCCACGCGCTGCTGCGCAGCGCGGGCTGCGGAAGGCGGCCGATGAGTTCGTCGGCGCGTGCGGGGTCGTGGGGGGCAAAGACGAACTTCCAGTGGGTGCGCCGCATCAGGACGGGAAGCCATACGGCCTCGTCCTCGGGCCACGTGGATCCAAGGATGAGGACGGGGCGGTGGTCGCGAAAGGCGTCCCAAGCGGGCAGGGGAGCTTCACCCCGCGTGATGCGCGCGGCTGCGGCATCAAACCGCCCGTCGCCGAGCACGAGGGCCGGAAGGCCGGCCCGAAGGGCGGGCTGGAGGCCCGAGGGGTGCTGAAGGCCGACGAAGGCGGCCTGGCGCAGCAAGCGGCGGTCGCCGAAACCTAGAGCGGACCACCAACGGTGGCCGGGAGGGACGTGGGCGAAGGCGAGACCGAAGGGGATTCCGCGCCGAAGGCACTCGTGAACCATAGTTGGCCACAGGTCGGTTTGAAGGACGAGGAGGGCCTTGGGCTGCACGCGGTCCACAAAACGACGAACATAAGGGT
>JBIPMA010000194.1:0-2873 GCA_044369335.1 Schleiferiaceae bacterium
CGCTGCGGCGATCATCTCAACGACGACAAAGGCGCTCCGCTTGGACTGGGTCCACGGAACAAACAACTGCAAAACCTCGTAAATGAAAAAGGTCGCCCAGGGCACGACGATGAAAAACAGCCATTCTTCGAGCGGGAGACCCCATAACGAAGGGCCAACTAGATATGTGGCGTTGAAGCCCCAGACGCCCGTTGCCGTTTTAACCACATCCCATGGAATGAACAAGGCCATCATGAACAGCGTACCCGCAAGCAAGTGTCGGGTCTGGCCGATGTAGCGAATACGGGGTTCAAAGGCCCTGGTAAACGGACCCAAAAAAGTGAGCCCCATCAAGATCAAGTAAAGACCCTTCACGAACGGCGCTCAAGCTTCATTTTGCGGGCCTCTTCCCGCACCATGCTCCAGGGTACCCAGAGAAGTCCAAAATGTGCCGAACCTTCTTTTCCAAGGGTTTTATGGTGCCACTTGTGCTTGAGGCGCACGGCCCGAAAGTATGCGTTATCGGTGTGTACCCACCATCGAAACCGCTGGTGGATAAAGATTTCATGCACCAAAAAGTAGGTAAACCCGTAGGCTGCGATTCCGAAACCAAAGCCCGTGGACTCGGGTACGCCCCACATCATTCCGAGCATAATGCACAGCCATGAGGGAATGGCAAAAATCAAAAAGAACGCGTCGTTTTTCTCAAAAAAACCTGGCTCTTTGGTGTGGTGGTCTGCATGCAAAACCCAAAGTGGGCCGTGCATGAGGTAGCGATGAGCTGCCCAGGCTGCGCCCTCCATGAGGACGTAGGCGAGGAAAAACATTCCGAGAACTGTCATAGCATTACGGTAACGCGGGAACCGGAACTGGGTTCACACCGCGAGAAGGATCAAAGCGATAGAGTTCGATCGCTTGGTTGAACTGCCCCCCTCCTGGGGTTTGTCCCCAATTGTAGCTGCGGCGCGGACCGGTATAGTGTTCGGGATCGTTTTCAAGGAGCATCATTGCCGTATCGTACCCCAACCATGCCCAGCGCGAACGAGAAGTACCGAGTACCGAAGCGATGTGCGCGTCGACATTTTCGTACTGCGCAAACTCAAGGCGGTCCGTCTGGGCCCAAATGATCGGCTGACGCAAGAGAAGAAAGGCGTCAAGCGACGGACTATTTACGGTGCTGCTCACTGTCCAAAATTCAGTTTGACTTGCAGGCCTCTGGCGAAGACCTTGAAGGATTCGTGCAGCACTTAGTACTTTATCATCCAAAAGCACGAACCGAGTTGCGACTAGGTCGTCCCCCCCTACCCGAGCCGCTAAATTTGAAGAGGGGCGACCGTCCCATGTTTGAATATTGGTGGTGTCCGCACCCATTGCATGGAAGCCGCGAACGAATGCTTGCCGCTGAAGCATACTTGCTTTGTCCCCTAAATCAAAAATCACCGTGCGCGATTTGGGCCGCGCCAAGGCGTCCTGAGCAGCGAGTCTACCTAAAACCTCAGCCTCCAAAAAGCGAGTGGGCGCCGCGGCGATCAGTTGTGGAAGGCTATCTGTGCGAACTTCGCGCGAAACAGGGTTCACCACATAAGTAGTTGCCGCAGCATACTTGGCCAGTGATTCACTGTCGGACGAGCGAAACGGACCCACCACGTAGCGCACGTCCAGCATAGCCAATTCGTCCATGAACGCAGAAGGACTTAGTGTTCGCGGTAGCGCTGAACCGAAGGCATGGTCGACTACCTGTCCCGTCGCTTCATCAAAATCGTAGAGATCGAGTGTAATTGGCCACTCTGTACCGGCAAACGAGTCGAGGGCAGCGCGGAACCCCGCATAGAACTCGGTCGCCATGGCGTTCTTGGTGACGCCAGACCCAGAACTATCTGCCTGAACGCCAAACGGAAGCACTACGGCCCAACGGGCTCCGCCCTGAGCTGAAGCGAACAGCGACACCGCGGTACACGCAGTGGTGAGAAGGTGCTTTACTCCCATTCGATGGTTGCAGGCGGCTTGGAACTAATGTCGTACACGACGCGGTTCACACCCCGCACTTGGTTAATAATGGCATTCGAAGTTCGTGCCAAAAATTCATAGGGCAAGTGCACCCAGTCGGCAGTCATGCCATCGGTCGACTGCACTGCGCGCAGCGCCACAACTTGCTCGTAGCTGCGCTCGTCGCCCATCACTCCAACGGACTTGACGGGGAGCAAAATAGCTCCGGCCTGCCATACACTGTCGTAGAGGTCCGCGTCGCGCAATCCTTGAATAAAGATGTGGTCGACCTCTTGAAGAATCGCAACTTTCTCGGCAGTCACCTCCCCCAAAATGCGAATCGCTAGTCCGGGCCCCGGGAATGGATGGCGGCCAAGTAGCTCGGGCTTGAGGCCCATGGCGGCTCCGACACGGCGAACTTCGTCTTTAAACAGGCTGCGCAGCGGCTCCACGATTTGAAGCTTCATGAAGTCGGGCAAGCCCCCCACATTATGGTGCGACTTGATGGTGACGCTCGGACCGTTCACGCTCACCGACTCGATGACGTCGGGATAAATGGTTCCTTGACCGAGGAATTCAACGCCCTGAATGCGGTGTGCTTCGCGGTCAAAGACCTCGATGAACGTGCGTCCGATGGCCTTGCGCTTAGCTTCAGGGTCCTCTTGGCCGGCCAGGGCTCCGTAAAACTCCGCACTGGCGTCAACACCCACCACATTAAGTCCGAGGTGCTCGTACTGCTTGAGTACGCCCTCGAATTCGTTCTTGCGCAGTAGTCCGTTGTTCACAAAAATGCAGTGCAGTCGGTCGCCGATGGCTTTGTCGAGCAGCACCGCAGCTACCGTAGAATCTACGCCTCCACTGAGACCGAGCACGACTTTTCCGCCGCCGATTTCCGCCTTGAGGGACGC
>JBIPMA010000195.1:0-2869 GCA_044369335.1 Schleiferiaceae bacterium
GACCTCGGGTACTACCTCTTTCAGCGCTACCTCGAGCGCCGCGACGGGCGTAGCATTGAACGCCAGCTCGAAGACGACTGGTACGCTCCGCTGGGTGCCGCGCTCGCCTACAACCCCGTGGGCGCGATGCAGATTGCCCCCACCGAGAACGACCGCGGCTTTCGCCGCCAGCAGCTGCGCGGAACCGTGCACGACCAAGGCGCCGCCCTGCTCGGCGGAGTAGCCGGCCACGCCGGAATCTTTGGCACCGCCGAGGGTGTCGCGCGCATGATGCAGCTCTTTCTCAATGAGGGCCAGGCCAACGGGTTAAACTTTGCCAACAAGGCATCCATTCAGCGCTTTACCGCCTGCCATGCCTGCGACCAGGGCAACCGCCGAGGACTCGGTTTTGACAAACCCCAGCTCGAGGGCAGCGGCCCTACGTGCTTGTGCGTGAGCCCGCGCAGCTTCGGCCACACCGGATTCACCGGTACCTTTGCCTGGGCCGACCCCGAATCCGGAATCGTTCTGGTGTTCTTATCCAACCGTGTCTATCCCGATGCCAGTGTCAACAAACTCGCCCAAATGGGCATTCGTACCCAGCTACAAGAAGTGGTGCAAAGCGCTCTGCGCTAGCCTCTTGCTAGCAGTTTCGCCCGCGGTGTATGCGCAGGCGCAATTGGGTCAGCAGAGCTTTACCACCGACAGCCTAGCGGTTACCTACTTCGGTTCTGGTAAGCCCCGCATCATCGCCTCGTTCCGCGACGGTATGCTTCATGGGCCCACGTTTGAGTACCATGCTTCGGGCCAAATCAACGGAATCACCCACTACTACGATGGCGAAAAGTCGGGCGAACAAAAAATGTTTGACCAAGCGGGCCGCCTGCTTTGGGTCAAAACCTGGCAGTCCGACCGAATGCACGGCGAGGAGCGACTCTACGACCAAGACGGCCAGATTCAATCGCGCGCCGAGTGGCGCAACAACCAAAAGCACGGAACCACCACTTTCTACTACGAACTCGGCGGAGTTGCGGCCGAAATCCAGTACCAGTTCGGAGAGCAAGTCAGCTCGACCTACTACGACGAAGAGGGCAACGTGAAAAAAAACACCCTCTAATGCGCATCGGAATCGTCTGCCACCCCACTTTCGGTGGATCCGGAGTGCTCGCCACTGAGCTGGCTGCCTTTCTGGCCCGCCAGGGCCACAGCGTCCACGTTATCAGCTACGCCATGCCTGCCCGCATGGACGTCCTTCAGCCCGACCTCTACTTTCACGAGGTTCAGGTTCAGGACTATCCGCTCTTTCAGTACCAGCCCTACGAGCTCGCCCTGTCGAGCATGATGGTGCAGGTGGTGCAGCGCGAAAAGCTGGACCTGCTGCACGTGCACTATGCGATTCCGCACGCCTACGCCGCCTACATGGCCCGCAAAATTCTTGAGGACCAGGGCGTTGTGATTCCGGTAGTCACCACCTTGCACGGAACCGACATCACCCTCGTCGGCAAGCATCCGTCCTACAAACCGGCGGTCTGCTTCTCGATCGAGCACTCAAGCGCGGTGACGGCGGTTTCGGAATCCTTGCGCCGCGACACCGAGCGCATTTTCAACATTCGCAAGCGGATTCGGGTGATTCCCAACTTTGTGGACCTCGAACGCTACGGCCGCTGCACCACCGACACCCGCAGCAAGGTGGCGCCTGACGACGTGCCCATTGTGGTGCACGTGTCGAACTTTCGCAAGGTCAAGCGTATTCAGGACGTCATCGACATTTTTGCTCGCGTGCGGGCTGAAATCCCGGCGCGGCTGGTGCTGGTGGGCGATGGTCCCGAGCGCACCCGGGCCGAAGAAGACATTGCAGCGCGCGGGCTGAACGACGACGTGCGCTGGATGGGCAAGTCCACCGACGTCGAGCGCATCTTATCGATGTCTGATGTGTTTTTGCTTCCGTCTGAATCCGAGTCCTTTGGCCTCGCGGCCCTCGAGGCGATGGCGTCCTACGTTCCGGTGGTGGCGACGTTGGCGGGCGGAATTCCCGAGGTCATCGACCACGGCGAGTGCGGCTACCTCGAGCCCGTGGGCGACACCCAGGCGATGGCCCGTGATGTCATTCACATTTTGACCACCCCGGGCAAGCGTGAAGAAATGGGGCAGAAGGCCCGCGCCAAGGCCGAGCAGTTCGCCATGGCAGCGGTGGGTTCGCAGTACATTCAACTCTACCAAAAGCTACTCGATGAGCAAGCGCGGTGATTTTTCGTCGGGCCCGGCCTCAGATAATCCGTTTGCTGCGGCCCTCGCTTCAGCCCTTCAGTCAAAAGGTATTGAAGTACCGCCGCCTTCGGCGGACGGTTCCGCACCCAACGACCCCGAACCCGGCCCTACACCCAAAGGTACCCTTGAGCTGCGCTTTGAGCGCCGCAACGGAAAACCCACAACCGTCGTATTCACCGACCTCGTGGACCGCGCCGACCCCGTCGCCTGGGCCAGTGAACTCAAAAAGCGATGCAGTGTGGGCGGAAGCGCCGACGCCACCAGCATTCTGCTTCAGGGCGACGTCCGCACCAAAGTCGAGGATTGGGCCAAGGCCAAGGGACTAAAAACAAAACGAATCGGAGGATGATTCTGCAGCTTGACTCAACCCAAAACCCCAAGGTCCGGCAGCTCGTTCGCTACCGAGACAAGTCGGCGCACCGCCGCAAGGACGGCATTATTCTGATTGAGGGGGTGCGCGAACTCGAGCGGGCAGTAGCCGCAGGTTGGACGCTCCGTCAAACGTTTTGGGAACCGTCGACCGCCCAGCTCCCGGCGTGGGCTGAGGGCCACGGTCAGCACTTTCGCTGTGCTTCGGCCGTGTACGACAAGCTCGTGGTGCGTGAGAACGGCGCCGGAGCCG
>JBIPMA010000198.1:0-2823 GCA_044369335.1 Schleiferiaceae bacterium
GGCGCTCGGCAAGGACAAGTCCATCTACATGTACTGCCGTTCGGGCGGCCGCAGCGGTCAAGCAATTTCAAAGCTCAAGGCAGCTGGATTCACCAAGGTCTACCACCTTCAGGGCGGAATCGGCGCCTGGATGGCAGCCCGCAAGCCTGTGGTGAAGAAATGAACGCGAAGTTCAACGAACTCGTAGGTGGCGACGAGCCCGTGCTCGTTGACTTTTTCGCCGAATGGTGCGGGCCGTGCAAGAGCATGGCCCCCATTTTGGTCGAACTGCACCGACTCATGGAGGGGCGCCTGCGTATCGTCAAAATTGATGTGGACCGCAACCCGGCGGTGGCCCAGAACTACCGCGTTCAGGGCGTTCCGACTTTAGCCTTATTTCGCAAGGGAGAAATTTTGTGGCGCCAGTCCGGTGTCATGCCGGCCGCGGCGCTTCAGCGAACGCTCGAGCCCTTTTTGAACCGCTGATTCGGAGCTTGAACGGCAAAGGCCGTCGGATAGCGTGAACGCCAGCGGCGCAGGGCGTATTCTGCTTCGAGGCGGCTGCCGTAAATTCCAACAAATACCTTGAATTGAGGCTCGTCGAAGTGCAGCACCACGGGTACCACAGCCCCGACCGAATCGGTAAGGCGGGCAAACACCGCATTTGCGTCCGCACGACGGCCAGCATACACTTGAACACTGTAGCGTTCGGCCCCTTGGCTACCGCTGGCACTTCGAGCGGATTTTTGGTCGTTCGCACTTGACTCCCAGTAGGAATGAAGGGCTGCTCCGCGGCCAGTGATCACCGAATCCGAGGTGTTGAAGTGAAGCGCGAGGATCAGTGCAATCAGATGTTCAAAAGTAGCGGATTTTTTTGAGGGTACGCCTGTGAAGTACGTCTGTTTAGAATGGTTTTAAATTAAAAATGCCTATGCCGGGAATAATTATGCCCGACCTCGTTCTGTCGTACTTTTGCGGAGCTTTAAAAGCAACAGATTACACCACAGTATGCGCATGCGTTTCTTACCAATTGCTTCGCTGATTCGACGCTCGTTTCTTACGATTCTGTCAATCAGTCTCTTAAGCATATCTGCCTCGGGCGAGGTCAGCGCCGAAGCCGGCAAAAAACTATTTAAGGCGAATTGTGCGAGCTGCCACAAGCTCGACAAGAAGCTCGTGGGTCCAGCCCTCGGAGACGTGACTCAGCGTCGCTCAGAGGAATGGCTCCTCAAGTGGATTCGCAACAATGCGGAGTTTCGCGCCTCAGGCGATAAGGACGCCATTGCAATTTTTGAAGAGTACGGCGGTTCGGTCATGCAGGCATTCCCAGCGTTGACCGACGACGACATCAAGAGCATTCTTGCCTACACCATTGAGGGCGACAAAAAGGCGGCGCCTGCACCGACTGCTGACGCGGTAGCCGCACCAGCAGAAGGCGGGGACTCGTCGTCACCGTGGTTGGTGTACCTCCTCGGCGGATTCTTGCTCATTAACTTGTACTTACTGCTCCGTGTGCGCAACACGCTCAAGCAACTTAACGGAGAGGATCCCACGAATCTGGTTGAGGACCTCGGCGTATTTAGCCGCATTCTGGTTGCCAACAAGCGCTTCATGACCTTTTTGACTGTGGTTGTGGCATTGGGCTTCTTGTATGCTTTGTACAGCTTCCTCATGGGTGTCGGTATGGAGCAGAACTACCAGCCAGCTCAGCCGATTGCATTCAGTCACAAGATTCACGCGGGTGAAAACGGCGTGGACTGCAACTACTGCCACAGCAGTGCACGCCACAGCAAGCACTCTGGAATCCCTTCGGCGAACGTCTGTATGAATTGCCACATGTACATTGACGGCTCTGAGATTGTTGACGCAGCAGGCAATCCCAAGTACGGCGGCGAGCGTTCACCTGAAATCGCTAAGATTTACGCTGCAATCGGCTGGGATCCAGAGGCACGTACCTACATCGAAGGCTACGAGCAAAAGCCAATCCAGTGGATTCGCATTCACAACCTGCCTGACCTTGCCTACTTTAACCATGCTCAGCACGTAAGTGCCGGTCAGATTGAGTGCCAGACCTGCCACGGTCCGGTGCAAGAGATGGAAGAGGTGTACCAGTTCAGCGAACTCACGATGGGATGGTGCATCAACTGCCACCGCGAAACCGAAATCAAAGGAGATAACGGCTACTACGCGGGTTCGATTGATGGTTCCGCCTCAATTAGCGACCGCCTTGTCGAGCGCTTCCACGATGAAAAAATTACGGCTGCTAGCATTGGTGGCCTCGAATGCGGCAAGTGCCACTACTAAGCGAACAATCCTATGGCAAGTAATAAAGTGTACTGGAAGAGCTTCGACCAGCTCGCGAACACCGAAGTTTCGCAGCGTCTGGCCGAAAACGAATTCGCGCAAGACATTCCGGCCGACGTCTTTTTGGCCGACGAGCGCAGCATGGAGGCTCAAACGAGCCGCCGTGACTTTTTAAAGTTCTTGGGCTTCAGCACCGCCGCCGCCACCTTGGCTGCGTGCGAGCAACCCATTATTGAAAGCGTACCCTACGTGGTGAAGCCTGACAGCCTGACCCCAGGCGTTCCGTCGTTCTATGCCACGGCCTACACAGACGGTCAGGACTACGCTTCTGTATTGGTCAAGACGCGTGAGGGTCGCCCCATCAAGATTGAGCCCGGTGACTCAGGTCGCTTCAACCGCGGAACCAACGCCCGCGCTCAAGCTAGCGTGCTTTCGCTGTACGACTCAGCTCGCCTTCGCGGTCCCGTTCTGAACGGCAAAGAGAGTGACTGGTCGACCGTTGAGGCCTCATTGAAGAAGGCTGCCGACGCCGCCTTGGCT
>JBIPMA010000197.1:0-2823 GCA_044369335.1 Schleiferiaceae bacterium
GCGATGGTTGTGGTGTGGAACGACCTCGCCTGCGGCAACCGCGAATACGCCGCCGGGCTCGTGGGCCTCAACAGCCTCTTTCAAATGCTCTTTTACGCCGCCTACGCGGGCTTCTTTCTCAATGTGGTTCCGGCGTGGCTCGGAATGGCCGAACAGTCCATCCACATCGACGCCCGACTCGTGGCCGAGAGTGTGCTGATTTACCTCGGAATCCCCTTCGCACTCGGCCAACTACTTCGCTGGATGAGCATTCGGGTGCGCGGCGAACAGTGGTTTTCTGAAGTGCTGGCTCCGCGCATTTCACCCGTGACCCTCGTTGCGCTGCTCGCCACGATTGTACTCATGTTTTCGCTCAAGGGCGACCAGGTGCTCGCCCTGCCGTGGGATGTACTGCGCCTCGCGGTTCCGCTCGCCATTTACTTTGCCGGCATGTTCGGATTCACCTTTTGGCTGGCCAAGCGCCAGGGCGCTGACTACCCGACCACAGCCGCGCTTTCGTTTACTTCGGCCGGAAACAACTTCGAACTGGCCATCGCCGTCGCCATTGCGAGCTTTGGACTTGGATCCGGGGAAGCCTTCGCGGGGGTAATTGGGCCTCTGATTGAGGTTCCGGCACTCATCCTGCTCGTGCAGGTGGCGCTCAAGGCACGCGCTCGCTTTGTAGCTTAGCCCCATGGGAGCCTTTACCACCACCTACCTCGGCAGCCTGCGCTGCGAAAACCTTCACGAGCAATCCGGAACCCGCATCCTCACCGATGCCCCAACGGACAACCAGGGTCAGGGTTCCGCCTTTTCGCCCACCGACCTGTGCGCGCTCAGTTTGACAACGTGCATCGTCACCACGATGGGGATTTACGCGAACATGAAGGATTTCCCCATACTCGCCGCCGAAGCGACGACCCACAAGCACATGGCGAACGACCCGCGCCGCATTGCGCGCATCGAAGTGCACCTCACCCTCACCCTAGCGGCCGACGCGACCGAGCGCCAAGAGGAAGGCCTTCGCCGCATTGCGAACACCTGTCCGGTGTCGCGCAGCCTGCACCCTGACATTGACCAGGACGTGCATCTGACGTTTCTGAGGGCCGAAGCCTAACTAAAACCCTTCGGGGATGAACGGATTGACGCGCGGACTGAGTTCCGTAAGCGTTTGAAGCGCGTAGTCGACGCCGTAGACGGCCGGAATCGTGCGTGACGTGTGTCGCGACCAAAGGGCGTAGGCGTTGGAACCGGTTCCGAGGTAGAGCATTTGGTCGCCGGACTTGAGTGCGGGTTGCTGGACGCCCCTTTCGAGGTAGTCACCCGCAAAGCACAGCGGACCAGCGAGGTCGGTAAGCACGCGATCGCCCTCTAGGGCTTGGCCGTCGCGAACCGGAAGCCAGTAAATTCCGCGTGGCTTGACGTACGCGTCGCGCAGCAAAAAGTCCGCACCGAGGTGCAGGTAGGCCACTTGGCGGTCGCCGCGCTGCAGCACCCATTCCACGTCGCTCAGGGCATAACCCGTGTGAAAATGGGTCCACTGGCCAAACTCCGTCACGAGCGCGTAGTCGATCCAAAGCTCGGGAAGCACCTCGCGTAGCTGGGATGCGTAGGCGGTCATTTGGGTCGCCGATCCGCCGACAAGGTGCTCGGGGAGCAGGCCTCCACCGACGTCGAGGGTGTGAATCCGTCGCTCAGAACCGGCCGTGGCCAGCGCCTCGTTGCAGCGCGCCGCCAGGTTCCGCAGACGGGTAAGGGCGCGTACGGCTCCGTCAAAATTCCGCATCGACGAGCCCGAATGCACGTGAAGTGATTCAACCGGGTACTGAAGCACGGCCTGAACGATGGCGTCAGTGTTCGCGATGGGCTCGCCAAATTTGGACTCGTCACCACTCACATTATAGACGCTGGGTGCGTCGGTCTCGACCATGGGATTGATGCGAAGGCCCACCGTGAGGCGGTTGGCATGCGGGGCGATGCGCTCCAACTCGTCGATGCTGTTGGCGTTGAGCAGCATTCCGGGGCTGTGGGCCGCGCAGTCGGCGATTTCGTGCGGACGCTTCACGGGCGAGTCAAAGACGATGCGCTCTGGGGGACAGCCTGCGGCACGCGCGAGGCGAACTTCTTCCCAGGTCGCGGCTTCGAGTCCGAACCCGCGCTGTACGATGTGCTCGAGCACTTCAACATGAGGTTGGGACTTTACCGCGACCGCATGGTTGCAGCGGGGGTGCGCCCAAGCAGACGCCAACGCGCTCAATTGGGCATCTAACGCGTTCCACGACACGAAGAGCAGAGCAGAATCCTCAGGGCCTCGCGGGGCCCGACGGGCCGCCCAAAGAGCTTCGTCGCGCAGTGGATGCATGCCTACGACTCAAAAAGTTCGATGGCGGTGCGCTCGATCAAGTCGACCACGTGCAGGTCGTTGTAGGGATCAAACCCGTTGGGTTCCATCAGCTTGCGGATGGAGTACGACCCCAGTGCCAGGCGAATGAACGAACGCTTTCCGTAGCGCACGGGCTGACCGAGGAATACTCGTTTAAACCCATTTAAACTCGGGTGCTCACCAAGGACCAATGTATCAAAAAGCTTTTTGAGCTCGTCGTAGTCCAGCTCGCGTCCGCCCGCCGATACCGTAAACGAGATAATGCTGTCGTTGGTCAGTTCCATGTCGGGCATCATTCCAAATCGGTCGCTCAGGGCAAGGCGGCCGATCACTACGCGGCTCCAGCGGCGGATCAGGGCGTCGGTCTCTCCTTGCGGAATCGCCAGGTAGGCCTCCATTTCGTCAAGGGCGATTTCCCAGCGAAGGCGCAGGCCTGCATTCGCGTGGTCGGGCCAAATCGA
>JBIPMA010000196.1:0-2823 GCA_044369335.1 Schleiferiaceae bacterium
TTCGATCACGGCTAGGTCGACCCGCGCGTCGCGAAAGGCGGCAAAGGCCATTCCGACCGTGGCCTCAAAAAAACTCAGCTCGAGCTCAATAATGTCAGTACGGTGGGCATTGACAAAATCCGCTACCCAGCGCTCGGGTACGAGGCGTCCGCCCACTCGAAAGCGCTCGCGCAAATCGAGCATGTGGGGCGAGGTGTGCAGGCCGACCACCTTGCCCGTTTCGTGAAAGATGCTGGCGAGCATGTGGCAGGTTGAGCCTTTGCCGTTGGTTCCGGCCACGTGAATGCAGGGGTAGGCGCGGTGGGGGTTGCCGAGCCGCTCAAGCCAAGCCTCCGTTTTGCTGAGGTCCATGCGGTAGGTGGCCGGAGTGCCGCCTTGACGCTGAAACATGGGCAACCGCTGGACGAGCCAGTCACAGGCTTCGTCAAAACGGTTCATGAACTATGTCCGCTGGAAGTTGTAGCGAATGGTTCCGACCTGCAGCTCGAGGGCTGAGGCATCGCCCTGCCAGCGGGTTTTGAGTGCGGCTTCTTCGGCCCGGCGAATCAAACATTCTTCTGAAGTGGTTGATCCTTTTTGGCCTTGGCCGTCAGCACGCTTTACCACTCCGTTGCGGTCAACGTAAACTTTTACGACGACGATTCCCTCCCCATCGCAGTCGTAGCGTGGCTTGGGTCGGTCGAGAGCGGAACGGGTACCTAATTGGTAGTTTCCACCGCCAGAACCACCAGTTCCATTGCCATTCCCCGAGCCATTGGGAGATCCTTGGTCGCCGCCGCCCGTGGTGCTGCCTTGGCCGCTTCCGGTTCCACCAGCTGTACCTCCGGGCTTGCCGAAGCCTTTGAGGCGGTCAGACAGAGCATTAGAAGGTTTTGGAGCTTCTTCGGCGGGTTTGGTCGTTGGTTTTTCGGTAGTCGGTTTTTTAGGTTGTTCGGATGCTACCGAAGGCGCCTCGACTAAATCTTGCGTTACTACTTCGGACTCAGAGGCAGTGGGCTGACTTGAAGCAGGCGCATCGCTGCCCTCAGGAGCAGCGACGTCGTCCCCCGCGCCATCCAGCGAATTGCCGAAACTTACAGGGATTCCGTATTCAGGAGGAGGATTTTGGTAGGTTAATCCAAAAAATGCGAAGAGCACGAGAAGTACTGCATGCACTGAAAACGTAGTTACCAGTGCTTTTTGCCGATCTTTTTTATCGTGCTGCGAGCTCATGATTCAGATTTAACGCGGGTCAGTCGCCAAAACAAGTTTGAGGCGATTGCGGTACGCGATATCCATGATGCGCACCGTTTCGCCGGTGGGAACGGACTCGTCGGCTCTTAAGATTACTACCATTTCTGGATCTTGACTGGCCAGAGATAGGAGCTGCATTTCTACTTGGTCCATGGCGACTACTGTCTCGTTGACGCTTACGTTCAAATCCTTGTCAATGGTCACAGTAATTGATGCTTTATTGACACTTTGAGCTTTGCTTTTAGGTAAAATGACATCTAGAGCGCTGCTCGTCACAAGGGTAGAGGTTAGCATGAAAAAGATCAGGAGCAAAAACACGAGGTCCGTCATGGACGACATGCTGAACTCGGCGCTGACCTTGCTGCGGCTGCGTAAATTCATAGCCTAGATAGGTTCGTGGAGGAGGTCCAGAAATTCAGTTGCGCTGACTTCCATTTTGTAAATCACCGATTCGACCCGCATCACCAAGTAGTTGTACGCGAAGTAGGCAATGATTCCGACGATAAGACCGGCCACAGTGGTTGTCAGCGCCACATAGATGCCCTCGGCGAGCATGTCAACTTGCACACCCGCTCCAGCATTGGCCATTTCGCGAAATGAGAGAATCATACCAATGACGGTTCCGAGGAATCCAATCATCGGAGCTCCACCGGCAATCGTAGCGAGGTAGGGCATGTTGCGCTCGAGTTGCTGAATCTCAAGTTTGCCTTGGTTTTCAATCGACGCTGAAATGTCAGGAAGGGGTTTGCCGATTCGCTTAATCCCCTTGGCGATCATACGAGCCACGGGCGTGTCGCTGCGTTCGCACGTGTTAAGGGCAGACTGCATATTCCCTGCGGCAATAAAGTCTTTGATATCGCGCATGAATTTATCGTCCAGTTTGCTCGCGCGCTTGATTGCGGACCAACGGTCCACAAAGAGGTACACCATTAGCACCGAAAGTGCGAGCATGGTTCCCATGATGATTTGACCTCCAATCCCTCCTGAAAACATGAGGTCAATGATGGTCATTGTTTGTTCCGTTGCAACGGGTTCTGTTGGCATTGCAGCAGGAGTAGCTTCTGCTGGCATTTCGATTTGAAGAAAAGGCAAATTCATAGAGCACTAAATTCCGAAGACTTCGGAACAAATTCAATGCCGAAGTCCGTGAGTTATCAACCGAAGATAATCCAACGTTGGATGGCGTACACTGCAATGCCTGCTAAGTAGCCGAGAAGGGCTAAGAATGAGATGCGCTTGAGGTACCATCCAAATGGAATCTTTTCAAGGCCCATTACAGCGACTCCAGCTGCGGAACCGATAATGAGTACCGAGCCCCCTGTGCCGGCTGTAAATGCGAGGTACTTCCAAAAAAAGTCGTCTTGGGCAAAGAAGGTTCCCGGAACCATATCGTACATGCCCATCGCGGCGGCGACAAGCGGAACGTTGTCGATGATGGCGCTGAGTAGACCAATGATGCCACCTACGAGGTAAACACCCATCTCGGTCGTGGTGTCAAATGCGGAGTCGAGTCCACCAGCGAGGTCCTTCAATTGACCTGCAGTTTGAAGGCTTGCAACCGCAAGCAAGATTCCGAGAAAGAAAAGTACT
>JBIPMA010000199.1:0-2806 GCA_044369335.1 Schleiferiaceae bacterium
TGGTGGAAGGACCCCTCTACCCGCCTCGTTCACTTCATTGGCAAGGACAACATCGTCTTTCACTGTGTGATTTTTCCGGCCATTTTGATGCAGCACGGCGGGTATATTTTGCCCGACCAGGTTCCGGCCAACGAATTTTTGAACCTCGAGGGCCAAAAGCTGTCAACCTCGCGCAACTGGGCCGTGTGGCTGCACGAATACTTGGCGGACTTCCCCGGCCAGCAGGACGTTTTGCGCTACGTGCTCACCGCCACGATGCCTGAGACCAAAGACAACGACTTTACCTGGGCCGACTTTCAGCAGCGCAACAATTCTGAGTTGGTCGCCGTACTGGGCAACCTCGTCAACCGCGTGATGGTGCTCAACCATAAATTCTGTGGCGGAACCGTGCCTGCGGCCGGTACCCTTCCCCAGGACCGCGAGGCGCTGGGCGCGGTGGCTGTCCAATCTGCCTTGGTGGCTGAAGCGCTTGAAGCGTTTAAGTTCCGCGAGGCCCTTGGCCATGCGATGGATTTGGCCCGAGTGGGCAACAAGTACCTCGCCGACGAGGCCCCCTGGCAGGTGGTTAAAACAGACCCAGAGCGTGCCGCAGCCATCCTGGGCGTAGCGACCCAGCTAGTGGCGGCCCTGGCGACCGCGTTTGAAGCGTTTATGCCGTTTACCGCAGACCGCATCCGCGCCATGCTCGGAGGGGCGCCTGCCCTGACTTGGGCCGACCTGGCTGGCGAAGGCCCGTGGATTCCGGTGGGATCCGCCCTCGGCGAGCCCAGCTTACTTTTTCAAAAAATCGAAGACGAGCAGGTCGAGGCGCAGCGCGCCAAGCTCCAGGCTGCGTCTGCCGCAAATGTTCCTGAAGTGACCGAATCTGAAGCCCCCGCACTGCCGCCTTTGGCGCCTGAAATCACGTTCGACCAGTTTGCGCCGCTCGACCTTCGCGTCGCACAAGTTCTTGAGGCCGAGCGCGTGCCCAAGGCTGACCGCCTCCTCAAGCTCACGCTCGATACGGGCCTCGACCGCCGCACGGTGCTGAGCGGAATCGCCGAGCACTTCAGCCCCGAAGAGGTCGTAGGGCGCCGCGTGATTTTGCTGGCCAACCTCGCTCCACGGGCGATGCGCGGAATCGAGTCGCAAGGCATGATCCTGATGGCCGACAACCCCGAAACGGGCAAGCTGGCTTTTGTGCAGCCCGACGGCGACCTGCCGGTGGGGGCGACAGTTCGCTAGTGCACGCGAGCCACTTATTGGGTCACCACAAAGCGCGCGGTGCGGTGGGACCAGCGCACAAAATACACGCCGGGATTGAGAGCCGGCAAGTGGAGCGAAGACTCGTTCCAAAACCCATTTGAGTGTACGCGCCCCAGCGCATCAGAGAGCACAAACGCTCCACGCTCGTCACTGAATAGCCGCTGCTCTGATGGGCTCCAGTATAGTTTGGCAACTGTAGAGCTCAATTCGGTGATGCCGATTTGGTAGTTTACGCACGATGCCGAATCGTGCTCCCAGTGCAGGCTTGGGTCAAAGTTGAGCAGCGTATCTCCAGACAAATAAGCACTGAGGTTCATGTACAAAAGCAGCATTTCGTCGCCCGTGCCTTCGCCCGCCGTGACCGTCTGGGGCGGGCTGTGCGGGTTGTTCCAGTTGGCCGTGGTGTTGTCGTAGGTAACCTCTGCCCAAACACTGCTTCCTTGGGGTAAAAAAATGGGCGATTTGTACGTGTAAAAGCCTTGCCAGTGAAAATCCCATTCGGGAATGTTTATGAGCTGGGTGCTGTCGCCGTTGTGCACCAAACCCGCTTTAAAGCTTTTACCGAGTAAGTGCATGTGCGGCATGAGGGCGGTCAGCGTGAGGTTTAACGGAACGGTACGCACCGCTTTAAACGTTTTTACTTGGTTAGCTGGAATCACCAAAGGCCCATTGACAAGGTTTTGAACGTGGTTGAGTACGGGCGAGGTGGTGACGTTGCGCACTGTTCCGTTGGCATATTTAACGCGAATTTCGGTGCTATCTACTTGATTCGAAACATAGCCTGGATAGTGAATTTGCACAAGCAAATTGCTGTTGGCTAAGACTTTGGATCCGAAACCAGAAGGGAACTCAAACACACCTTGGCCTGGAACGTAGCCGGTGATAAGTGTGGAAGTCGAAGAGCCAGTTCCGCCAAAAGCAGTGTAGCCAGGGCCCGGATCATTGGCGTCGAGCAGAAGCGGCAGCGAACTGGTATCCTGAAAAATGAGTGCATGGTGCACGATGGATCGATTGCTTGGCACCACTTCAATTGACTGAATGTACTTGTCTGTGAGGTTATTAAGCGGAAGCACGAAAACGCGGTACAGGTCCTGAGTGGTGTTCACCACGTAGTTGGGGATCCGACGCTGTACATCGGGTTGGCTAAGGCCGGGTCCGCTTGAATAGCTGGGAATCGGAGGAATCGCATTTGCGTCGCCCAAAGGCGCAAAGTTGGATACCCAGTCGACGAGTTCGGCCCGCTCGTGGGCGGTCAAGGTGTTTGCGTGGGCAAACTTTTTGGGTTGTTCCGCGGGCGGAAAAGGGGGCATGCTAAATGCCGCCACGCTCGCACCGATAGACTGACGGTTTTGAAAGGCATCGTTGTATGTGAGGAGTGAGAAGGGTGCGATTCCGCCGGGGTTGTGGCAGTTCGTACAGTGCGAGTAGACGATGCAGGCGATCCCATCCGTCCATGTGGGGGTGTGCGCCGGGGATTGTGCGCTACTAACAACGGGTACGACCGCTGTGGCGAGAGTCAGAGCAAACGATTTCATGAACTTAAGACGACTCATACGTACCG
>JBIPMA010000030.1:0-8986 GCA_044369335.1 Schleiferiaceae bacterium
TCAAAGGCGAGAAAGTGGTCGACAAGCGCGTCCGAAATTTGGTCGGCGACTTTGTCGGGGTGTCCTTCAGAAACGGACTCAGAGGTAAATAAGTAGCTCATAGCAACAGTTTTAAATCTGCGTGCTTCGGAATCCTATTGCGGTAAGGTGCTGCTGCGCCGGACAATGGTCCACCGGTTTAGCATTTTTTACCGTGGTTGCAATCGGACAAATCCTTCCACGCGCCGCAAAGGTAGGTACGCCACGCCGTACGCCAACGAATGATTAAAAAACTCCACAGTTTGACCGATGCAAACCAAGGTGACGTGAACTAACTTTGCAGCGCTTATCCAGAAAGACTGAGGGACGGGCCCGTTGACGTCTTGGCAACCCTAAAAACCCTGTAGGGTGCCAACTCCCGCTGCCAAAGCCATTGGGGCCGAGGCGGAAAGATGAGATCCAGGCAGTACGCCCTCGAGAGTCCTTCTGCATAAGCGCAACGAACGAAGGACCATGCATCCACTCCAAACTATCGCCAGCGAACGCATCCTCATTTTGGACGGCGCCATGGGCTCTATGCTCCAAGAATACCGCCTCGACGAGGCGGGCTACCGCGGTGCGCGCTTCGCGGACTGGGGCCATCCGCTCAAAGGCAACAACGACCTGCTCAACCTGACTCAGCCGCAGATCGTCGAAGAAATCCACGCCAAGTACTTTGCCGCTGGGGCCGACCTCGTCGAGACCAACACCTTCAACGCCCAGACCGTGTCGATGGCCGACTACGGAATGGAATCCCTCGTACGCGAACTCAACATTGCTGGAGCCCAGCTGGCCCGCAAAGCCGCCGACGCCTACAGCACGCCCGACAAACCCCGGTTTGTGGCCGGCGCCATCGGCCCTACCAACCGCACCCTGAGCCTGAGCCCTGACGTGAACCGTCCGGCCTACCGCGCCATCACCTTTGACGAGCTGGCGACCGCCTACCAAGAACAGGCTGAGGCCCTGATTGAGGGTGGGGTGGACGTGCTTTTGGTTGAAACCATCTTCGACACCCTCAACGCCAAGGCGGCCCTCTATGCGATTCAGGACGCCTTCGCGGCGACGGGCAAAGAGGTTCCGATTATGATCAGCGGAACCATCACCGACGCCAGCGGCCGCACCCTCAGCGGGCAGACCACCGAGGCCTTCTTGATCAGCATGAGCCACATGCCCCTGCTCAGCATCGGACTGAACTGCGCGCTCGGCGCCAAGGACCTGCGCCCCTACCTGCAAACGCTTGCGGCCAATACGCCCTTTCTCATCAGCGCATACCCCAACGCGGGCCTGCCCAACGCCTTTGGCGGGTACGACGAAACGCCGTCGCAAATGGCCGACGCCGTGACCGAGTACCTCGACCTCGGAATCGTCAACATCCTCGGCGGATGCTGCGGAACCACCCCCGACCACATCCGCGAATTCGCTGCCCGCGCCGCTGGCCGCCAACCCCGAATCCCCCAAGCCCAATGAAGCTCAGTGGACTCGAACCCCTAGTAATCACGTCGGCGACCAACTTCGTCAACGTCGGAGAGCGCACCAACGTCACGGGATCGCGCAAATTCTTGCGACTAATCCAAGAAGACAAGTACGGCGAAGCCCTTGAAATCGCCCGCGACCAGGTTACGGGCGGAGCCCAAATCCTCGACGTCAACATGGACGAAGGCATGCTCGACGGCGTCGAGGCTATGACCACCTTCCTCAACCTGATCGCTTCAGAGCCCGACATTGCACGCATCCCCATCATGATCGACTCGTCGAAGTGGGAAATCATCGCCGCCGGTCTCAAGTGCGTCCAGGGAAAGGCCGTCGTCAACTCCATCTCGCTCAAGTCGGGCGAGGCGGAGTTCCTTTACCAGGCGCGCCACTGCCGCCGCTTTGGAGCCGCCGTCATCGTCATGGCCTTCGACGAGCAGGGCCAGGCAGATTCCTACGACCGCCGCGTCGAAATCTGCCAGCGCGCCTACAACCTATTGGTGGCCGACGGATTCCCCGCCGAAGACATCATCTTTGACCCCAACATCTTTCCCGTCGCGACGGGCATGGACGAGCACCGCCGCAACGCTCTCGACTTCTTTGAGGCTACGGCCTGGATCAAAAAAAACCTGCCAGGCGCCAAGGTGAGCGGAGGCGTGTCCAACGTCAGCTTCAGCTTTCGCGGCAACGACCACGTGCGCGAGGCCATGCACGCCTGCTTCCTCTACCACGGAATCCGCCACGGAATGGACATGGGCATCGTCAACCCCGGCCAGCTTGTGGTCTACGAACAGATTGAGGCGGAACTGCGCGACCGCATCGAAGACGTGCTCCTCGACCGCCGCGACGACGCTACCGAGCGCCTTTTGAGCTACGCCGAGAACGTCAAGGGCGCCGGCCAAGTCCGCCAAAAGGACGAGTCGTGGCGCGAACTCCCGATCGACGCCCGCATTGAGCATAGCCTGGTCAACGGCCTGGACGCCTACGTCGAACAGGATGCCGAAGAGGCCATGAAGGCCTTGGGCAGTCCCCTCGCGGTGATTGAGGGTCCGCTGATGCGCGGAATGAACGTCGTTGGCGACCTCTTTGGGGCCGGCAAAATGTTCCTCCCCCAGGTGGTCAAGTCGGCCCGCGTCATGAAGCGGGCAGTGGCCTGGCTCGAGCCCCACTTTGCAGCCGAATCGGCGGCAGCGGGAACGGCTCCGCGCAAGCAAGGCAAGATCCTAATGGCCACGGTCAAGGGCGACGTGCACGACATCGGCAAAAACATCGTCGGCGTGGTGCTGCAGTGCAACAACTTCGAAGTCATTGACTTGGGCGTCATGGTTCCGCCACAGAAAATCCTCGATGCGGCCCGCGAACACGACGTCGACGCCATTGGGCTTAGCGGACTCATCACGCCATCGCTCGACGAGATGGTGTTTTTGGCCAGCGAAATGAAGCGCCAGGGCTTCACCGTTCCGCTGCTTATTGGCGGAGCCACCACCTCGCGCGCCCACACCGCCGTCAAAATTCAGCCGGTCTACGACGGCCCGCTCGTGCACGTCAACGACGCTTCGCGCGCGGTTCCGGTCGTTCAAAAGCTTCTGAGTGCTGAGGCAGCCGACTACAGCGCCGAGGTTCGCTCGGACTACGAACGCCTGCGCGAGCAGTACGCCAGCCGCAGTGCCGAGCGACGTTTTGCCGGCATCGAGCAGGCCCGCGCCCAGCGCTACCAGCCTGACTTCGGCGCCAAACCCGCCGCGCCCAAGCAGTACGGCGTGTTCCCGCTGCGCGACTACCCGCTCGAGGACCTGGTGCCCTACATCGACTGGACCCCCTTCTTTCAGGCTTGGGACCTGCACGGCAAGTACCCGCGCATCCTCACCGACGAGGTAGTGGGTGTACAAGCCAAGTCCCTCTTTGACGACGCCCAGGACATGCTCCGTCAGATTGTCGCCGAAAAGTGGATTACCGCCCACGGCGTCTACGGATTCTTCGAGGCACGCCAGGACGGAGACGACATCGCCGTGACCACGCCGAACGGCGAGCGCCGCTTCCTTACCCTGCGCCAGCAGGGCCAAAAGGCTGAGGGCCAGCCCTACCTTGCTTTGGCGGACTTCATCGATCCTGCGGGCAGCGATACCCTTGGCCTCTTTGCGGTGACCACGGGCCACGGAGTCGACGAGCGCACCCAAACCTTCAAGGACGCCAACGACGACTACCGCGCCTTGATGCTTCAGGCGCTGGCCGACCGACTTGCTGAAGCCTTTGCCGAGCGCCTCCACCAACGCGTTCGAACGGAATTCTGGGGCTACGCCGCCGGCGAACAGCTCCCCAACGATGCCCTCATTGCTGAGGAATACCAGGGAATCCGCCCGGCTCCCGGCTACCCGGCCTGCCCCGACCACCTTGAAAAGGATTTGCTGTTCGAACTCCTTGATGCCGAGCGGCATACCGGCATTCACCTCACCGAATCCAAGGCCATGTACCCCACGGCCGCGGTGAGTGGATACTACTTCGCGCACCCCGAGGCCAAGTACTTCGGGCTTGCCAAAATCGACCGCGACCAGGTTGCTGACTACGCCCAACGGCGCGGAATTCCGCTCGCCGACGCCGAACGCTGGCTGAGCCCTTTAATCAACTAGAAACAAGCAACTAGTTACCCCAAAAAAATGAAAGTAACCGACCACATCGCCGCCGCCAACGGCAAGACCATTTTCAGTTTTGAGGTGCTGCCCCCGCTCAAGGGCAACACCATCGATTCGCTCTTCGGAACCATCGAGCGCCTCATGCAGTTTGGCCCGAGGTTCATTGATGTGACCAGCCACCGTGAAGAGTACATCTTTAAAAAGCACGAATCCGGGCTGCTCCAAAAGGTCCATACGCGCAAGCGTCCCGGAACCGTCGGAATCTGTGCTGCCATTCAGAACAAGTTCCACATCGACACGGTTCCGCACATCATTTGCGGCGGATTTTCGCGCGAAGAGACCGAGTACGCGCTCATCGATTTGCACTACCTCGGAATCGACAACGTGCTCGTGCTCCGCGGGGACGCCCTGCGCAGCGAGGGCAGTTTTGTGCCAGAACCCCACGGCCACGCCTACGCGATTGACCTTCTGAGGCAGGTGAAGGACCTCAACCAAGGCAAGTACCTCTACGACGAGGTCCAGAATTCCAACCCCAGCAACTTCTGCATTGGAGTGGCCGGCTACCCTGAAAAGCACTTTGAGGCTCCCAGTCTTAAGGCCGACCTGAAGCACCTCAAGGCTAAAGTGGACGCGGGTGGCGACTACATCGTGACCCAAATGTTTTTCAACAACGAGCGCTTCTTCAAGTTTGTCGCCGACTGCCGTGCAGCCGGTATTACGGTGCCCATTATTCCTGGACTTAAGCCTCTGACGGCCAAGAGCCAGCTTCAGAGCATTCCGCGCAACTTTCACCTCAACTTGCCCGACGATTTAATTGAAGCTGTTGAAGCGGCTAAAACGCCTGAAGCGGTAAAGCAGGTCGGGGTTGAGTGGTGCATTGCTCAGTCTAAAGAGCTGATGGATAAGGGGGTGCCCGTGCTTCACTACTACACGATGAGCAAGGCTGACGAGACCGAGCAAATCGCCGCGGCCTTGTTTTAAGTGATCCCCTGTGGACAACGGCCAAACGGCTTAAACAAGTTGGCACGAATGTGGCCGTAACTTGCACCTATGTCTACAGCCTTTAAAGCTCCTCGCTTTGCTACCCACACCGCGGGCCAGCCGTTTTTTCAGATCCTCACACAGCGCGTCAACCAGTACTTCAAAGAGCACAACAAGTCGTCGAAGGGCGACGTTCGCCTGTACACGAAAACGGGCGTGCTCCTCGCAGCATTTTTTGCGACCTACGTGGCCGTCCTTTACTTTGGCGCGAATTTTTGGGTAGCCCTTCCGTTTTGGGTCATTCTGGGTCTGCTTACTTCGGCCATCGGATTTAACGTCATGCACGACGGCGCACACGGCAGCTTCTCAAAGCACGAATGGCTCAATTCGTTGGCAGGCCACACCCTGAGCATGCTCGGTGCGAGCGTAGCCCTGTGGAAGAACAAGCACAACGCCATTCACCACACCTTTACCAACATTGATGGTGTAGACGACGACATTGAGGCAGGTGGAATGATAAGAATGGCTGATACGCAACCCCACAAGGGGATTCACCGTGTACAGCATTACTACTGGCCTCTATTGTACAGCTTGCTCTACATCTACTGGCTGGCCTTTACCGACTTTAAAAAGTACTTCACAGGAAAAGTTGGAGATGTTCCCATTCGCAAGTTCACCTTCGCCGAGCATGTGGGATTTTGGGCCTGGAAGACGGTGCACACGACCATGGTCGCCATTCTTCCGATCTACCTCATCGGGTTTTGGCCATGGTTCTTTGGTTTTATAGTAATGGCCTCGATCACGGGCTTATCACTGAGTGTGGTCTTTCAGCTTGCGCACGTCGTTGAGGGGGCAACCTTTGCGAAGTCAGACGTTGTAAATCCAACGAACATAGAGTCTGAGTGGGCGGTGCATCAACTTCAGACAACTGCAAACTTTGCAACGCGTAGCCGCATACTTACGTGGTTGCTCGGTGGCCTTAACTACCAGGTGGAACACCACTTGTTTCCTCGTATCAGCCACGTGCACTACCCGGCGATTTCACGCATTGTGAAAGAGACGTGTGCGGAATTCAACGTGCAGTACCAAGAGTTTCGCACGTTTGCAGACGCTTTGGGCGCCCACGTGCGGCACCTAAAGCGCCTTAGCGTAGCCTAAAGGTTGCTGACTGTCAGACGGACTCCGTCAAACTGGACCTGGTAGGGCAGAAGTCCCCAGGTGGTGGTACCGTCAGTGGCGCTTCCGTCAAATAAGAGAAAGCGTTGGCCGTCGCAGCCGCATTCCGCATAAAGACCGTCAACCACCGTTGAGGCCCCACAGGGCATCGATACGTGATTGGGGCAGCGCATGTCGTAGGCCCCGAAGTCGTTGGCGTCTCCGAAGTTGGTGCGGCGGTAAATTACGAGTCCGCCGTGGCCCCAGTCGGTGCGCACGTGGGTTCCGCCCACAAACTGTAAGTCGTATGCCGAAGGACTGTTCACAAACACGGATTCATTGACAAAAACATAGGGAACCGGGTGTCGATTGCTCGTGCCATCACAAGCGACCATCGTGGCTAAACCCAACCATAAGTAAATTTTATTGCCCATAATCAGAACAAACCTAAGGCCGACCTGCTTAACCACATTAATTCTTCGTTATTTTAGCCCTTCGATTCGCAACGGATCCACCTAAAAACGCTTTGCTTATGCGTCTACGCTACGCCCTCTTCGCGCTCATTCTAGGAGCTTCCACCATGGTGTGGGGCCAAGCCCGACCTGGTTCACTTCGTGGAACCGTCAAGGACAAAACCTCTGGAGAAGAAATTGCTCAGGCCCAGATTACTGTGAAATCCGGCCAGTTCAAGGTCACAGCAGGCACTTCTGACTTCGACGGTAACTACAACATCAATCCGATTCAGCCTGGTACGTACACTATTGTGTGCGAAGTGTTTGGATACAATAGTGTGACCTTCACTGGGGTACAAATCAACCCGGGTCGCCCGACTGAACTAAAGTTTGCCATGGCATCGTCAAGCGTAGAACTTGGTTCTGTCGATGTGGTCGCGAAGTACGAGGCGCCGCTGATCGAAAAGGGCAAGACCGCTCAAAGCTTCGGTGCTGAACAAATTCGCAACCTAGCCGGCCGTGGCGTCAATGCTGTACTTGCGCAGACCGCGAGCGTCGTTCAGGATGAGCGCAGTGGCGGAACCTTCTTTCGCGGTGGCCGTAGCGACGGTAACGTCGTATTTGTCGACGGAGTAAAGATGCGCGGAGACATCAACCTACCCCGTGAGGCCATTCAGTCCACTGAGGTCATCACCGGTGGTGTACCTGCCCAGTACGGTGACGTGACCGGTGGTGTTATTTCCACGACGACTAAAGGTCCAAGCCCCCGCTACTTCGGTACCGTAGAATACGTGACTTCAGCCCTTTTTGACCGCAACAACTACCACCTCGCTGGTTTGACTCTTGGCGGTCCGCTGTTGTTCAATAAGGCTAAGACGGCTCCGTTGGTCGGATTCCTTTTAGCAACGGAATTCTCATACACCGGTGTCGGTCGTCCCTACGCTACTCCAGTTTACAAGCTCAAGGATGACGTACTCGCCGACCTACAGGCCAATCCAATTACTCCTACGGCAACAGGCCTCGGAACGATCCGTCGTGCCGAGCTTCTGACCGCTGATGCCTTTGAGCAAATCCCGACGCGCTTGAACGTCGCCAGTCAGGTATTTCGCGCAACGGGTAACATAAACATAAAAACGGGTAAAAAGACCAACCTCGTGCTCGGTGGACGTGCGTTCTATACCAATGGACGCAATGGAAGTTTCTTCCACTCGCTCATGAACTACGACAACAACGGAGCTTCAGAGCAGCGCGACCTCTCAGGTTACGTTCGTTTTACACAGCAGTTTGGCAGCAGTGAGAACAGCTTGATCCAGAATGCATTCTATACCATCCAGGCTGACTACACGCGCAACAACTTTAAGAACTACGATCCCAATCACGGCGACAACATCTTCCGTTACGGCCACGTAGGCCAGTTTGAAACGGGTCGTATTGGCCTGTACGGATTCGGAACCGACGAAAAGTTAGGCATTACCGCATGGCGCAAGCTGCTCGACCTCGATACCGGTATTGCCTTCACCCCATCGCAGTACAACCCGATTCTCGCCAACTACACGTCGTCCTACTACAACTTGGTGAATTCGGGCTTAATCGCCAACAACATTGCCAACCTGAATAACATTCAGCAGGGTGGAGGGTTACTCAATGGTCAAACTCCTTATGACGTCTACGGCCTTTTTGGCAACGTCGGCGCGGTTCAGTCCGGCTACGGCTACAGCCAGAATGAGCAGTACCGTATTACGGCTTCTACTAACTTCGACATCAAGGGCCACTCTCTGATTGCGGGCCTCGAGTACGAACAGCGTTTTGACCGCAGTTTTGGTGTGGCCGCCGCGTCACTTTGGACGCTTATGCGCAACCTGCAGAACGACCATATGCGCGAATTGGACCTAGAGAATCCAATTCTGAAGTACAGTAGTGACGGGGTCTTCCAAGACACCATCACCTACAATCGGGCACTTGACTTGACTAAGCCACGCACCTTTGACCGCAAGCTACGTGCCGCGCTCGGATGGGATCCGAACGGAAGCGACCAAAAGCTTCTGGATACCGACAACATTACCCCAGAGCAGTTCCAGCAGTTTGGTGGTTTATCGCTATTCTCGGCTCAAGAACTGGTTAACCCCGGTGGATCTGCATATGTTAGTTATTTCGGCTACGATTACACGGGTCAACTCCTGACAGGTAACCCTACTTTGGATGACTTCTTTACTGCGGTAGATGCTAGCGGGAACCGGACGTACCCTGTGCGTGCCTTCCAGCCAATCTATATGGCTGGTT
>JBIPMA010000200.1:0-2761 GCA_044369335.1 Schleiferiaceae bacterium
CGTCAGGGCTGGGATTGCGCGTGCCCACCACCGCGAGGCAGCGGGGTTCCTCGCGAAGTTGGCCCTTGACGTACAGTACGGGTGGCGGATCCGGAATCTCTGCCAAGCGCCTCGGGTAGTCCGGACTGCCCAGCACAAGGGTTTGGATTCCGTGGGCTCGGTGCTGCTCGTCGGCCCGCTGCATCTCGCGCACGGTCTGAAGCACCACTTTGGTCCACTGCCCCGGAATCCGCGCCGAGGCGGATTCAAATTCGCTCCAGTTCGGAGCGAGTTGGCGCAGCCAGGTCAATTTTTGTCGGTGCGTCCGCTCAATGCGGTCCAGCGCCAGGCGGTAGTTGAGGTCGTCGTTCATGGGCCCAAGTTGGCACGGCGACTTTGTTGGAGTCGGTTGCCAACGTAAGCAAGCGTTTATTACCTTTGGCGACCACTTGGGGGTATAGCTCAGCTGGCTAGAGCGCTTGCATGGCATGCAAGAGGTCGTCGGTTCGACTCCGACTATCTCCACTAGATGATCCCAAACCCCGCCCTCATCGGGCGGGGTTTTCTTATTTAATGCGACGAAAGCTTGCGTTTGGTCGCATTAAATAAGAAAACCACCCTCGCGTAGCAAGGGGGTTTGGGATTCCCTTCTCGGGAGGCCTCGGTGCACGTGAGCACAGCGAGCGTACAACGACTATCTTCACCAAGTACGAAAAAACCCCGCCGGCGACGGCGGGGTTTTCTTTATTCGTTGGTTTTTTGCTGCGGAACCACAATTCAATCGGTTCGCGCCTTAAGGTTCTCAATTAATTGTGCGCAATTGACCTCAGTTCCAGGGGCGAGATCTGCCGGAACCGTGTAGAGTAGTTCGCGCTGACGGTTCCGAATGATAAAGATCTGCTGCCCTACGGCCAACGTCACACCGCTTCGCGAAAGAGGTGATAGGTTCGGGTTCATTACTCCGGGTATCACTAGTGGAATCGATTTAAGCAGCGGGTTGTACAGCGTAAAACTGATGCTGGTGTCCGCGTATATAGTGACGAGCTCCTGCGCAGTGGTTGCCGGCACTGATGGTTGACTCAGTTGAAGGGCAGCTATAAGTAAAAGCATAGGGTAGTGATTTTACAATTTTGGCAGACCCATGCGCTTGGACTGAAAGCGCTGAAGGTGCTCGTGCGCGTGCTCGTGCACATTATCGAGAAATGCCTGAGCTTGGGGGCTTAGTTTTTTGCCTTCGGGCCAAATAAAGGACCACTGGCTGCGAATGGGGAGCCCGCGTACCGGCTGAATGAATAGTTTGCCTTGCTCGAGGTCGGGCAAAATACTGACTTTGGGCATGATGGAATATCCCAGACCGGCCTTGATCGACTGCTTAATGGCTTCGTTTGAGGTGAGTTCAAGGCTGCGCTTGACGGTGATTCCGTGCTGCTGAAGGTAGCGTTCCATCATTTGTCGGGTGGCCGAACCGGGTTCGCGAAAGAGAATTGGAATGCTTCCGAGGCGGTCAGGCGACCAAACTTCAGCAGACACGGGGGGCTTTGTGCCAACGAGTACAAATTCGTTTTCCATGAGCACATACTCCTCGACGCGAAGCTCGGGCTTGAGCGAAACGAGGGCGAGGTCGATTTCGTTGCCCGTTAACTCCTGCAGAACCGTGTTTTTGTTCGAAACATTGAGGCTAATGTCCAGTGAAGGGTGCTGCTTGATGAACGGAGCTAGGAGGTAGGGCGCAATGTACTTACCCGTAGACACCGTGCTGATGCGCAGGGGGCCGGTAATCTCGCCCTGGTAGGCGGCAAGGCATTGATTGACGCCCTCGGTGCTGCGCAGCACTTCGGCCGCTTTGACGGCAACCGTTTTTCCAAATTCGGTCAAGTACAACCGCTTGTGTACGATTTCGGTCAGCGGAATCGCGAAGTTGGACTGAAAGTTCTTGAGCTGAATGGACACCGCCGGCTGCGAAAGGTTGAGCTCTTCGGCGGTCTGGGTGACGCTCAGGGTGCGCGAAAGACGCACAAAAATCTCGAGCTGGTGGAGGGTATACTTCATAAAAACATTTAATGCTCTTTTCGCTAACGCTAAATAAATATAAAAGTTTAAAACGGCGCAGTTTTGCGCTGTGAATTGGATTCCGTCGCCTGACCAAAGGGCATTTGTAGCCACGAAGCACGGTAAAGATGCAGTTTTGAAGTCAGTATTTGGATCTCAGTGGGGACTTGATGTGGCGGCGTTGGATGTGGACACCGACCTTCTCGGAACCTTTAGTGGCGAGGTCCCCCGCCCAGGCGATGTGCGCAGCACACTTCGAGCCAAGGTCTCTATGGCGTTCGCCGTGCACCCTGATGCCGACGTGGTGCTGGCAACCGAAGGGTCTTTTGGCCCCGATCCTGTACTAGGATGGGTGCCCCTGCACGAAGAAGTACTGCTTTGGTCATGGCCCCAGCAGGGCAAGGAACTCTGGGTGGCGCACCGCAGCCACGACACCAACTTTTCGAGCAGCGACTCCGCCGATTGGACCGAGGTTCGGCGGTGGGCTGAACGCGTCGGATTCCCATGGGCGCACCTGATTCTTCGCGACGCCCAGGGTCAGGTTGTAGCCAAGGGCATTAGCGATCCCACTGAGTTTGAACGAATGTGGCGCGCGGCCGCCGAGGGCGGCGCGCCGCGCGTCGAGACCGACATGCGGGCCGACCGCAACCCCAAGCGCCAGGAGGCTCTGCGCACGTTGGCGATTAAAGTGGTTGAAGCGTTTGAAGCGCTTTGCCCGAATTGCCAATTTCCA
>JBIPMA010000201.1:0-2748 GCA_044369335.1 Schleiferiaceae bacterium
GGTCAGTTCATTGATTGCGGGTCCGATTGCATTCCCCAACACCGGCACCCTCAACCTGCGCTTTGCCCACGCGTTTGTGCGCCGCGCCGCCTCGAACAACGACCAGCTCAAAGTTTTTGTCAGCAGCGACTGCGGTAGCACGTGGCAGTTGGCCCGCCTGATTCCGGCTTTTCAACTCGGAATCAACGGTGCGGTGACGACGCCCTATGTTCCGGCGCCCGCCGACTGGAAGTACACGACCATCAACCTCGCGAGCCTTGGCCTTCAGGGCGCGGGCGACTTAATGGTTCGCTTCTCGATGGTTTCAGGCGGCGGAAACAACCTTTACCTAGACGACGTGCAGCTCACCACGACTTTAGGTGACGAAGAGTTGGTGGCCCCTACGGTGTGGGTGCAGCCGAATCCTTCGCGCGGCGGAGCCACCCTCGTGGGCGCCGAAGGCCGTGTGCGAATCACCGACCTGAGCGGTCGGGTGGTCGCTGAGTTGACCGCTGAGGGCGAATTGGCCCTTCCGCTGCTGCCCGCCGGCACCTATGCGCTGTTCACTTCAACAGGCGTGCTGCGCTGGGTCGTCCTGTAGGGCCTAGTCCAGTTTGAAGACGTAGGTGTCGGGACCCGGTAGTTGCGCCACGAGCGTGAAGCGCTCGGGGTAGGCTTGGTAGGCCGGAATAAAGTAGCGCCCTACCGATCCGAACCCGAGCTGATCGACCACGACATGCGTAATTCCGTCGGCCTTCAGCTTGTCAATGAATGCTTCGGGGTTGGCTTCAGCCGGGAAGCGCTGGGCGCGCCGTTCGGCAAAGAGGTACCACAATGCCGGTTTTGAGGTGGCCACTTGGGCGTCTTCAGGTGTGTTTTCTTTGGTGAATTCCGCCAGCCTAAAGTAGTTGCTGAACGAGGCGGGGTATTCCATTTGGGCCTCTTCGCGCAGTGTTTTGATCGGTCCGAACATGACCAAGGCCAGGGCGGCGAACCACCATGGGTTCCAGGTCGGAACCGCGTGGCGCGCGGCTTCCCAGGCTCCGAACAAAGCAGAGAACATCAGTACCGGAACCAGCGGCTGGATGAAGCGAACTCCGTACCACACCGAGGGCCAAAGTAAGAAGATGGCCGCTGAGGCAAGAACGTAGCCGGCCACCAGCCAACGGAGCTTGGGTAGGCGTGCGATTCCGTAGGCGATTGCCACGAGTAGCACAAGGCCAATGAAGGTGTGGGTGATGGGGTTCTCGGGGTTGTAGTCCACCTCAAGGACGGGGAACATGCTGTTGGGCAGTTCCTGGCCGAGGTAGCGGGTGGCGTTTTCGGTGATCCGGTCCCAGATTCCGCCCGCGTCCACCAAACCCTCTTCTGGGCGGTAGGGGTTGACCGACAGAAGTTGGTCGACGTATGTGGATTTGGTTCCGACGGCGCGACCGCGAAGGACCCACGGGGCGTAAAGGGCAAAGAAGCTCACGCCAAAGGTTACGGCAGCGGCCCAACGGCGCTCAAAGAGAAGGTAGAGTCCGATTCCGGCTCCAAGCGCAATGCCCGCCGTGCGGATGTAGAATGCGGCCGAGGCCAGCACCACCACCAGCCAAAAGTCATAGGATTTGTAGAATGGTTTGGATTCCGGATCCCAGCGCAGCAACGTCCACAGGGCCAGCATTGAGGCGGCGGTGTACGGAATTTCACTCATCATAATGGTACTTGACCGCAAAAGATGGCTGTTGAGGCCCACTAAAATGACCGCGGCCCAGGCCAAGGCCTTGGATCCGCTGGCCTTTTCGGCGATTGCGCGGAACCACCACAGGGCGGCACCGAAGAGGATTCCGTTCACGAGTTTGAGCCATGTGAAGCTTTTGCTGAGCAGCATGGCCACCGCGAGCAAAGCGGGGTAGCCCGGCGGAAAGTGGTTGGCCGGAGGGGTTCCGGGCATGTGGATGTTGGTGTAGCCCTCACCGTGCACCAAAGCCTGACCGAGGATGTAGTAGCCCGCGTTGTCTCCGCCCATGTCGAGTTTGGCGTCAAAGATGAATGCGTACACGAGGCCGAAGGCGAGCGCGAAGAGCGCCGGAATTTTAAAGCGTTGCATGGGGCGAATTTAGGACATTGGCTCTTTGGCGAGGTTGGCTCGTTGGCGAGGTTGGCAAGGTTGGCGAGGTTGGCTCGATAGCTCGTTAACTTTTGGCGCTTCGGAAAAGGGCCGCGGGGCGAATCAATGATCAAACACGGATGTTTTTCGTAAAATTTTGATTTCAAAATATATAGCCGTTTCGAGATTTTAGAAAAAAAGTAAAATCCGGTTATAACCGAACGGTCGGCTTGGCGCGGTTTCTCGGGTGCGGCTTCGCCTGCATTAGAAATGAGAAGCCAGCAACCAACCTTGCCAACCTTGCCAACGAGTCAAATACCTACTAATTTGATAGGAATTTACTACCTTCGCGCCGTGGAAGTCTGGATTCTGGGAAGTGTGTACGCTGCCGTGGTGGTGGCCGTGGTGGCCGGACTGCGCGCGTCGTGGGCGTTTGTAGGTGGCGCGCTCGTGCTGATTGGCGCAGGGCTGCTCAGTCCTGCGGAGTGGCTCGCGTCAGCGACCAATCCCAGCTTGCTGATTTTGTGGTTGCTGCTGGTCGCGTCGGTCGCCATTGAGCGGCATTTGGGGATTGGGCGACTGCTTCCGGGGCGGCCGAGCGCGCTGGGACGGTTTCAGATTTTTATCGGCACCGGACTGATTTCGAGCGTTTTGAACAATACGGCGGTCGTGGCTCT
>JBIPMA010000019.1:0-10186 GCA_044369335.1 Schleiferiaceae bacterium
CTCCGATGTTCACAGACCTTGATCGTGGGATTGCACAGGTTCGGTTCCGCGCGAATAAGATTTCGACATGGTCGACAACAAATGTGATTGTCGGACTTGTTTCAACGCCGTCAAATCCGGGATCATTTGTGGCCATTGACACGATTGCATTGACTTCGGGTTGGGCCGAGTACACCATTCCGTTCCCTGTGGTACCATCGGGATACAGACATGTTGGGTTCCGCACAACATCTACGTTTGCGTCATTCGGCATTGATGATTTCAATTATGAAGCCCAGCCCGCTTGTTTGCCGGTCATCAACGGTTCTGCATCAGCTGCGGCTACAAGTGCTGTAGTTGCTTGGGTGCACGGTGTGGCTGCGACGCCAGGATCAGTAGTTGCTTGGGGTCCATCAGGCTTCAACCCAGGGACAGGAGTTATCCCGAATCAGGCTACTGTCAACGGGACGTCCTTCACGATTAACGGCTTGGCGCCGAACACCCCCTACACAGTTTGGATTGCAGATTCTTGTGGTGCCAATAATTTGTCTCCATGGTATGGTCCAATCAACTTCACCACGAGCTGCCTTGGCACTACCATGCCGTACGTCGAGAACTTTGACGCGAGCCCACTTGGCTGTTGGAATAATGCCGGTGGAACCAAGACGATGCTTCAGTATGGTCAGGGTACAGGAAATGCCATGAGAGGCAACTTCTGGTCGTGGGTATCTGGAGAGTATGCCGTGATGACTTCTCGTCCGGTGTCGATTACAGCTGCCGCACAAGCTACGTTTGACTGGTCGCACCAGTTCATGGCATTCTACCCAGACGACCAACTTTTGCTACTTGGCAAGACGACCACCGCTTCAGGATGGGATACACTTGTTAATCTTATCGGACCTGGTTTCAATAGCCCAGGAGCGGGTCCGACAGCTCCAGGCACTTTCGTAGACACGACGGTATACTTGCCGACCTCATGGGTAGGTAGTGATGCCATCTTCCGCTTCGTTGCGAATTCGGATTTCGGACCCGACGTATTCTTCGACAACTTTGTGGTTGAAGCTATTCCCACGTGTCCGGAGCCAATTGCGAGTGTAGTTGCAGGTTCTGTTTCTACGACGAGCGCCGGGATTTCATGGAGTGCACCATCAGGTACGCCACTTGGTTCAAATATTTTCTGGGGTCCAATAGGATTCTGGCAAGGCACAGGTGCCGGTGTTGGCGGAACCATGGCGTGGGGCGTAACCAGCCCATACACCATCACGGGTCTGCAGCCTGGTCAATCCTACCACTTCTACGTGCAGGATAGCTGTGCCGCCAATGACCAGTCTTCATGGGCTGGACCGTACACCATTACCACTGCACTTTGTCCACCTGCCAACCAGTGTACCTCAACCATGTACATGTACGACTCATGGGGTGACGGATGGAACGGTGGGCTCATTACCGCACAGCAGAAGGTTTCAGGTTCTTGGGTTACCGTGAAGAACTTTACGTTCTTGACCGGAAGCGCAGCTCAAGATGTCGTTCAGTTCTGTGCCGGTGACTCAGTTCGGATTGTGGTCACGAGTGGCGGTTCATATGCCAACGAGATCGGATTTGACCTGGTCGGTCCATTCGGAGACACTCTTTCAACGATGCCGTTCAATTCTACATTGCTTGCAGGTAGCACTTGGAACAGCTTTGTGGCACAGTGCACACCATGTGCGGTTCCAACCGGATTAAACGCTGCGGGTAGCACCACGTGTACGTCTACGACGGTGACGTGGTCTTCGGCCAGCTCCGCAGCAAGCGTCAACCTCGAGTACGGTCCTGCAGGATTTACTCCTGGTTCAGGTACATCGCTCACTGGTTTGACGGGTGGTACGACCAACCTTACCGGCTTGACACCGAACACTGCGTACGACGTCTATGTTCAGGCAGTTTGTGCCTCGGGTACTAGTCCATGGTCTTCGGCTGCTATGGTTACTACTTTGAACGCACCACAACCTACGCTTACTTCATCCTACACCGTGCTGTCAATGAATCCTGTGACGATTCAGTTTAATGCAACAACAAACGCCACAAGCGTTAGCTGGAGCTTCAGTAACGGAGGAAGTGCCACAGGTACCAGCACTGTGCAGTCCTTTGGAACAAATGGGCCTGCCTTTGCAGTAGCTACGGTTAGCAACGGCTGTGGAACGGTGAGCGATACCTTGAACTTCACGGTGGGAATGGGTGAGAATGCGCTAGCAACGCTGCGCGTGTTCCCGAACCCAACCACAGGATTGGTTCGCGTTGAGTTCCCAATGCAGACTAGTGGTACGGCAATGGTTCGCGTACTGTCGATCACTGGTGCACAGCTAACGGCTACGAACACACAGTTCGCCGCGGGCACTGCCTCGGTTGACCTCGACTTACGTGGCCTCGCTTCAGGATTATATCTCTTAGAGGTTCAAACTGAAGAGGCTACCGGAGCTCAGCGCTTGGTCATCGAGCGCTAGGATCTACGCCGAACGGCATAAGCCAGGGTGAGCGGAATCACATCCGCCACCCTGGTTTTTTTTTGGAGTGCTTCGGCGGCGGCATTCAAGGTGCTCCCCGTGGTGAGGGTGTCGTCGACTAAGGCGATACGAAGCCCGTTCAGGCGCTGGGGTTCGCGGATTGCGTAGGCGCCGTAGATTCCGAATCGGTCGGATTCCGATCTGGATGCTTGTGATTTAGTGCCTAAGTTGTGAACGGTGAGTGGTCGCTTAATGTGGTATGTGGCGACGGGGAGGTCCCAAACTTCGTGCAGACCTTGGGTAATGCGTTCTGCTTGATTGTATCCGCGTGCGAAGTAGCGGTCTGCTCGCAGGGGCAAGGGAATTAGTAGGTCAACTTCGGGTACTGGGAGGACTTGGGCCATAAGCCTACCGAGTACGACTGCGAGGTCAGGTCTGTTACCGAACTTGATGGAGTGCATCGCTTGGGTCACATGTGGTAGGTGGTAGGGTAGAAGGGCGGTTCCGCCCCCGGCGAAGCTAAGGTTGAGCGGGCGCGGACTTACGGAGGTCCAAAGTTGGGCCCAGCAGGTGGTACAGACGTGGTGCGGGCCCTCCAAAATGCCTTTCGTACACGTTGGGCATCGTTTTGGCAGTAAGCGTTGGAAGCCGCTTTGAAGAAAGTGGTACATTTGTACAAATTCAGAATAGAATGAGCAACGATTCGTCGTCTAAGCGACAAAAAACAGTTATCGGCCTCCTCGTGGCATTGGTGTTGGTTTTGGGATTTTTTGCCCTTAACCGTAATTCCGCAGTTGAAAACCTCGAAGAGGAAAAGGCGATTTTAGTGAGCGAACTCGAGGAGTACAAGCGCGATTTAATCGGCCAAGTGGCGGCAAACGACAGTATGAACAGCTACATTATTGCCGAGACCGCGCGGTTGAATGCAGCAATAGAAGAGATTACAAACCTCAAGAATGTGACGCAGTCTGAGCTTGCAAAGTACCGCAACCAAGTGAATGTGCTCCGCAAAGAGGTGGCGCGTTTGACGAGCCAAGTAGATTCCGTCAACAAGGCCTATGCGGCACTTGGTAAGGCCAAGGCCCAAGTTGATGCACAACTTACCGACGAGCAGTCAAAGAATGCTGAGCTCAATGTGCAAAACACGAATTTGAACGGAAAAGTGGCGACAGCACTGAAACTTCAGCTTTCGGCGCTTGAAGCGACCGCAGTGAAAGTGAGCAGTAAGGGTATAGAGAAGCCGACGACTTCTGCAGGTCGCGCAAACCGCATTAAGGCCTGCTTTACGGTGGCCCAAAATGCCATTGCCGAGCCTTCAAAGCGTACCGTGTACATGCGTATCAATACACCTGATGGCCGAGTCCTTCCAAGCCAAAGCGACGAGCGCAGTATGAAGGTGGGTAGTGAGACCATTTACTTCTCTGCGAAGTCTGAGATTATGTACGAGGGCAAGCAGGTGCAGAGCTGTGCGGCGTTTGACCTTAATTCGACGCTCAAGCCTGGAACCTACACCGTGGAGGTGTTCAGCGACAACGCCAAAATTGGTACGTCGACGCTGGTTCTGAACTAAGTGGAGGCGGTAAGCCTGAATGCCAACGGCCTCCGGGCTGCATGGAAGAAAGGTCTGGGTGCTTGGCTTTATGCTGAGAACCCGGACCTTGTGTTTATTCAAGAGGTGAAGTGGAATGATTTCGAGGGACTTCAATCGCTTGCGGACGGATGGCAAATTGTGGCGGACTTAGCGATGAAACCTGGATACAGTGGCGTAGCGATTTTGAGTCGGCGTCGGTTAAGTGCACTCAATTTGAACTGGATGCCAGAATCACTCCGCGGTGAGGGCCGTTGTATTGCCGTCGAATTTGATGGGGTTTGTTGGGTGAATTTGTACTTGCCTTCGGGCTCTCAGGGCACACTTCGGCAGGCGCTCAAGCTCGACGCATTGGAGGCCCTTAATGGGTGGTTGCAGTCGATACATGGCCCCGTAGTGCTCGGTGGAGACTGGAACTTAGCGCCAACGGCGGTTGACGTCCACGATCCTTCGCGCCTTGACGGGACGCCCGGTTTTACTCCCGAAGAACGCGCGTGGATGGCGTCAATTGAGGCAAAGGGTTGGGTCGATGCGTTTCGCCACATGAATCCTTCAGCCACTGAGGTCTTCAGCTGGTGGAGTATGCGGTCTGGAGCCTTTGACCGCAACAAGGGTTGGCGAATCGATCATTGGGTGACGAACAGCCCTGAGCGCGTACGCAAAGTCGACTATCTAAGGGATTGCCGATTTTCGGATCATGCCCCGGTGCGACTCCGCTGGAGTTAACTACCTTCGTAGTATGCGAATTCAAGTTGCCGCGGCATTGGCCGCAATAGCACTCCTTAGTGCTTGCGTTTCTCCGAAGAAGTATTCAGAGCTTCAAAGTTCGTATGATTCTGCAGTTAAAAGGGCTGAATCGTACAAAGTAGATGCCGAAAAGGCACGCATTGCTGCCAAAGAGAGTGCGGCTCAAAAATCCAAGCTTTTGACGGAATTGAACGTTATCGTTCAAGACACCGCCGCTCGTGGAGTAGAGTTTAGAAAGCTTCAGCGATCATACCGCGACTTGAATTCTAATTATGAATATGCTCTAAAGAACAACAATCAGTTGGCTCAAAACAATTTGCGTGAGAATAAAGCAATGTTAGAGCGAATGGAGGCCCTGGCAGTTAAGTTGTCTGCAAAAGAGGATTCACTAAAAAGAGAGCAAGTTCGACTTACTGAATTGGAATGGGAATTAAAGCAACGTGAACTTAAAGTAGCCGAGTTAGAGCGAGTGGTTAACAAAAAGGACAGTGCAGCGACATACTTGCGCCAGCGCCTCGCCGATGCCCTACTTGGGTTTAAGGACCGCGGATTGACCGTATCGATGCGCAACGGCCAAGTGTACGTGTCGCTTGACAACCGCCTCATGTTTGCCAGCGGATCTTGGGACGTGCAGCCCGATGGAGCCTCTGCCCTAGGCGAGCTTGCCAAGGTACTCAACGAGAATAAAGATCTCAAGATTGCTGTCGAGGGACACACGGACAGCGATGCCTTCAACGGTAAGACCGCCGTCAAAGACAACTGGGATCTTTCGGTAATGCGCGCGACGAGCGTAGTGAAAATCCTCGTAGGCAAAGGCGTGACACCGCAACGTGTTCAGGCTGCAGGACGCGGTGAGTTCTTACCGATTTCGTCCAATGACAATCCTGAAGGCAAGGCCAAGAACCGCCGGACCGAAATCATCATCACCCCCAACTTGGGTGAGCTAGCGGAACTTATCGGAAACTGATCTGCGCCCAACGATTAAGAAAGCCGGCCCCCTGGGGTCGGTTTTTTTTTTGGGCTAAAAGAGGTTGTCGACGACCTGACTGATGCGGTCGAGGGCCACAAAATGCACTCCGTGCGGGCGCTTGGGCATGCCCGGGGTCTTGGCGCCCCACACGTAGTCGAAACCGAGTTGTCCGGCTTCGAGAACTCGGGCGTCCATTCGGGCAATTGGGCGCAGCTCGCCGCCGAGGCCAACTTCGCCGGCAAATGCCACGCCCGGCGGGATGGGTCGGTCTTCTTGGCTCGACAATATGGCCGCACACACCGCGAGGTCAAGGGCGGGGTCATCGACGCGAAGGCCCCCGGTTACGTTCAAAAAGACATCTTTACTTGCGAGGTGGAACCCACAGCGCTTTTCGAGCACCGCCAGCAGCATGTTGAGGCGACGCGTGTCAAAACCGGTGCAGCTGCGTTGGGGCGTTCCGTAAACGGCGGTAGACACGAGGGCTTGAACTTCGACGAGCAGGGGGCGCAGGCCTTCGGCGGTGATTCCGATGGCGGAACCACTGAGGCCCTCACCCCGCTGGCCCAGAAGCCACGCTGAGGGGTTTGCGACGGGCTGTAGGCCACGTTCCGCCATTTCGTAGAGTCCGAGCTCTTGCGTGGAGCCAAAACGGTTTTTAAGGGCCCTTAGGGTGCGCACGAGGTGGTGCTTGTCGCCCTCGAACTGCAGCACGACGTCGACCATGTGCTCGAGCACTTTTGGTCCAGCTAGAGTGCCCTCTTTGGTGATGTGGCCAATCAGGGCCACGGGCACGTGGCGCGCCTTTGCGTAGCGTAGAAATTCGGCGGCGGATTCGCGGATTTGCCCGACGCTGCCGGCGGCGGAATCGAGTTGGGGGTTGTAGGCCGTTTGTATGGAGTCGACCACGAGTAGGTCGGGCTTCAGTTGCTCGGCGGCCTGTAGAATTTTTGAGGTCGAAACTTCGGCGAGGACGTTGCAGCCGGGGCCGTGAAAGCCGATGCGCTCAGCCCGCATTCGGATTTGTTCGGCGCTTTCTTCACCGCTGGCGTAGAGGGCTTTGGCCCCGGCATGTAGGGCTACCTGCAGCATGAGGGTGGACTTGCCGATTCCGGGCTCTCCGCCGAGCAAACTGAGGGACCCCGGAACCCATCCGCCCCCGAGCACGCGGTCAAGTTCAAGGTCGCCCGTAGGAACGCGACGCTCGGCGCTGCGGTCCACTTGGTCGAGGGTTAGAACCCGGCTTTGACCAGGGGATACCCATGCTTGGTCGACGGGCGCGCGCTCAATGACTTCTTCGACGAGTGTGTTCCATGCGCTGCAGCTTCGGCACTGGCCGGCCCACTGGGGGTAGCTGGTTCCGCAGGACTGACAAACAAAGGCTTTTTTGGTCTTGGCCATGGTTCCGCCAAGGTACGCACCCGGCGCGGCTTAGTCGTTTTTAAAACGGTTCAGGCCGATGAATCCGATGATGCCGGTAGACATGAGCATCAGGGCCTGGGCGGCGTGCACCAGGGTGGCAAACGCGAGGCCTTCGACGTAGGGTATGCTCAGGACTTCGAGGGCTTTGGCTACGAGGTAGTGGTAGGCTCCGACGCCTCCCGGTACCGGAATCACCACGCCCAAGCTCGCCGCCATCATTACGAACAGACCTTGGTCGATCCCAATGTGCTCGGTAGATGGAAGGGCAAAAAAGCACACGTACACCATCACAAAGTAGGCGCCCCAGATGTAGAGCGTGTGACCCAGGTAGGCCCATGGTTTGTTGAGGCGCAGAATGCTGGTGAAGCCGTGCGCGAGTCCACGCAAAAACGTTTGGATGCGCTGGCCAAAGGCCGTTTCGAAAAACCGACGGCGGAGCAGCCACGAAGCAAGGCCAAGGGCAAGGCCAACCACGGGAATCCAAGGGAACCCGCGCTCTTCACCACTCGGCACAGACTGGGTACTCGCGAGGAGTTTTTGCAGCTCGGGATAGGTAAGTAGCACGGTGATTCCGAGCAGTATGGCCATCATGATGAGGTCAATGAGGCGCTCGACGATGATGGTTCCGATGAGGACGTCCACGGGGATTTTGTCGCTGCGGCGCAGGGCGGTGGCACGAGCGACCTCTCCGGCCCGCGGCACCACCATGTTGATAAGGTAGCCGATTCCGATGGCGTGCGTGGCGCGCCACGATGTGGTCGTGTAGCCCATCGAGTCGAGGACGATCTTCCAGCGCATTCCGCGCGAAATCACGGCGGAATAGCCCAGTGCAATGCTCACCGCGAACCAGTACCAGGTTGCCCGGCCCATCTCACGGCCCACGGCGTGGATGTCTACTCCCCGAAAGGCGAAGTAGAGTAGGCCAACTCCCAGTGCGGCGAGCACAAGGGTTTTCAGCCAACTGGGGATGCGAGGAACGCTCAAGATCAGGCCCTTAATCGGTTGGTCGGCTCTTCAGGAAAGAGTAGGGTGGGTTGGTAGCTTCGGGCCTCTTCAACGCTCATTGCGGCATACGCGATGATGATGATGACGTCTCCTTTCTGCACGCGGCGTGCGGCCGGCCCGTTCAATGTAACTTCTCCGCTGCCTTTGCCTCCGCGAATAACGTAGGTGTCAAAGCGCTCCCCGTTGTCGATATTGACGATCGTAACTTTTTGACCTTCAACGAGTTTAGCGGCATCAATGAGGTCGCTGTCGAGCGTGATGCTTCCGATGTAGTTGAGTTCCGCACCGGTGACCCGGACGCGGTGAATTTTGCTGTAGAGTACCTCGATCGTCATTTGCGGCAAAGGTACAACGGCGCATTGTCGATGAGCCGCACAGAGCCTGCGTACACGGATGCAAGTGTTTGGACGCTGCGTCCGTAGGAATCGACGGGTCGGTCGGGGTCGGTTAAGGCCTCAAGAGTGTCCGAGAAGATGAAGTCGATGGATTCTACGGCCAGGCCCTCGAATCGCTCGATTTCTTTGCGCAGCTCGCGCTGGAGCGCGCGGGCCGGAGCCGGGAATTCGCGGACCTCATTAGACGCCCATTGAAGGGCGCGGTAGATGGCGGGGGCTGCAGCTCGCTGTTCGGGGGTGAGCAGTCGGTTTCGGGAACTCATGGCAAGCCCGTCGGATTCGCGAAGGGTGGGGCAGGATACGATGGTTGGGGTTCCGCCCCGAAGCGCTGCAAGGCGCCGCACCACCGCAACTTGCTGAAAATCTTTGAGGCCAAAGTAGGCTTTGGTGGCCTGGCTCAGCGTGAACAGGCGGTCAACAACGGTTGCTACTCCCTGAAAATGACCAGGTCGAAGGGCGCCTTCGAGCCGAGTGTCTAGCCCTTGAAGGTCGAAGTGCTGGCTTTGAATACCGTCGGGGTAGATGTCGGCAGCAGAAGGGAACCAGACCGCAGCGGCTTCAGAAATCTGCAGTAGTGCGATGTCTCCGGCTTCGTCGCGGGGGTACGAGGCCAAATCTTCGGGCCGGTTGAACTGCGTGGGATTCACAAAAATGCTGACTAAAACAGGCACCCCGTCTTTGGCTGCGCGGGCAATTAACGCAAGGTGTCCGGCATGCAATGCTCCCATGGTTGGAACAAATCCAAGATCGTTGTGCGCACTGCGCCATTCGCGCAGTTGGTCGAGGGTCCGAAGGACCGTGAGAGATTCAGCCAAAACAGCCCAAAACTAGAGCGCCTATTTAGAATTTCGTACCTTTGTGGGCCAATTTATAGGCACGATAAGAAGAGATTATGGCAAAGCGGCGCATTTTATACGTTTCACACGAGATTAAGCCCTACTTCCCCGAGGGGGATTTGGCCAATGCCGCACTGGCTTTCCCGAAGAAAATGAACGAGTTAGGCCATGAAATTCGCGCCTTCATGCCCCGGTTCGGCGTCATCAACGAACGCCGCCACCAACTTCACGAAGTCATTCGTTTGAGCGGAATCAACGTTGTGATTAACGACTACGACCAACCGCTAATTATTAAAGTTGCATCGGTTCCTGGGGCCAAGATTCAAGTCTACTTTATTGACAACGAGGAGTACTTCAAGCGCAAGGGCACATGGGAAGACGCCCAAGGTGCCTTTTACGACGACAACGGGTCTCGCTCGCTCTTTTTTAGTAAGTCCGTCATTGAAACCATCAAAAAACTGGGCTGGCAGCCCGATGTGGTGCATGTGATGGGCTGGATGTCGGCTCCCCTCCCAGTGTACCTGCGTCAGTTCCACAGCGACGATGCCCATTTTGCCGGAACCAAAGTGGTTTTCAGCCTTTTTGAGAACGGTTTTGATGGAAATCTTGACAAGGGACTCGAAGAAGGCATGGCCTTTGACGGAGTGAAGGGCATGGATCAGTTTACCAATCCCTCAGCGGAGTCGCTCTTTTGTGGCGCGGCCTCTCACGCTGACGCCGTGCTTCAAATGAGCCCTAACGCTTCTCCTGCCGCAGTTGAGGCG
>JBIPMA010000020.1:0-10166 GCA_044369335.1 Schleiferiaceae bacterium
GCTTTGGGTCACCAAGTTGGTGTCCAAGAAGTTCGTCGCGTTGAGGTAGTACGACGGAATAAATCCGTTGCCCCCGTAAAATGCGAGGTCGATACCCATGCTGGTGCGGGCCGAGAATCCGCCGCCGAGGTCGACGTTGGCATAGGACTGGTGCACAATCTTGTCGGACCAACCCACGTTGGTGTTGGTCAGTAGCGCTGCAAGCGGGTTGACGACTTCAGAGGTTACGCGGCTCGAGATCGCGTAAATGCCACCCTGGTCGCGCACGAGGTTGGGCCGAAGCACGCCATTCACCGTGTACGGTGCGCCGCTCAGCGCGAGCGGATTAGTTTCGTAGACCGGAGTGATTGGGTCCATATTCAACGCACGTCCGAGCGGAGATCCAAACTCCGTGTTTTCAGCGACCGACTGGCTGGTGTTGTGCGTGAATGCAGTGCTCATGCCGACGGTGATTGCTTGATGCACCTTATTGGTGGTGTTGAGGCGCGCGGTGATGCGCTCAAAGTTCGAACGGCCCGGAGCCACAATTCCCTCTTGGCGGAACCGACCCACCGAGGCGAAGTAGCTTCCGTCTTTGCTGCTCTGTGACATGCTCACGTCAACTGATTGCACGGGGGCATTGCGGTTGAACACGGCGTCCTGCCAGTCGGTACCGGCTCCGAAGCTGCGCGGGTCAGCGTACGGAATCGATTGACCGGCCGCGGCCGCCATTTCGTTCTGAAGAGTAGCGTACTCGGTGGCGTCGAGCACCGAAACCTTGCGCCAAGGGTTTTGAATGCCCTGGTAGGCCGAAACGCTTACATTCATTTGGCCGCTGGCACCCTTGCCGCTCTTGGTCGTCACGATGATGACGCCGTTTGCGCCGCGCGCACCGTAGATCGCTGCTGAGGCCGCATCCTTAAGTACTTCAATCGTTTCGATGTCGTTGGGGTTGAGGTAGTCAATACCGCCGCCAATCACGACTCCGTCGACGACGTAAAGCGGGTCGGAACCGTTAATCGACGCCGTTCCGCGAATGCGCACCACGCTACCCGCACCCGGTTGGCCTGAGTTCTGAGTCACTTGGACTCCGGCGGTTCGACCCTGAAGGGCTTGCTCGACGCGCAGAAGGCTCATATTTTCAATATCCTTGGCCTTGACCTGGGCGATAGCCCCGGTGACGTTGGACTTCTTTTGGGTACCAAAACCGACTACGACAACCTCGTCAAGTTGAGAGGATTCTGCCCCGAGGGCCACGCGCATGCCGTTAATGGCCGGAACGGTTTTGTCGGTGTAGCCCAAAGCGCGAACCTTAAGGCTCACGCCCGCTTTGACATTCACGGTAAAACTACCTTGGGCGTCTGAGGTTGTCAGAACGGCACCCTCCGCCAAGCTAATTACCGCGTTCGGAATGGGGCTCATGGAGCCCTCTTCAACCACGCTACCCTTAATCGTGGTGGTTTGCGCCCATGCCGTCGGGGTCGCGAAGACCAAGAGGCTGACTAAAAATGGAAGTATGCGTTGCGTCATGTGTTGTGATCTTATGGTAAAACCTACCATTAACTTTAGCAATATAGTACGGAATACTAAATGTCAAATTCACGTTACGAAACAATTAATATGCTGTAAATGTGTTAAGTAGATATTATTTTATGTGTGTACGATGTACACTATCTCGGGAAGTTCTCGGGTCCAATTGGCGGTAAACCGCGCCGCAACTTGCCTGAAATCCGCCTTGGCAATCCCTTTCATTCGCCCGACCTTTGCTGCATGAACGTACTCATTTTTGGTTCAGGGGGTCGGGAGTCGGCTTTTGCCTGGAGCATTTCGCAAAGTGGCTTGCTGTCCAACCTCTACATTGCTCCGGGCAACCCGGGGCTGCACGCCTTGGGTACGTGCATTGACCTGGATTGGCGCGATCGAGACATGGTTGCGGACTTTTGCCTGCGCAACGACATCCACATCGTCGTGGTGGGCCCCGAGGAGCCCTTGGTGCACGGCCTCGCGGACTACTTCGCCTTTCATCCTGAACTTGAGCGGATTCACTTCATCGGACCCCGTGAAGAGGCTGCCCAGCTCGAAGGCTCGAAGGACTTCGCCAAGGCCTTCATGAAGCGGCACGGAATCCCCACCGCCGCTTACCGCACCTTCACCAAGAACGAACTCGAGGCGGCCAAAATGTACGTACTTAGCCAAGAAGGACCCTACGTTCTCAAAGCGGACGGCCTGGCCGCCGGCAAGGGTGTCGTCATTCTCGACGACGTAGTTGACGCCCTGAAGGAGCTGGACGCCATGCTGGGAGAAGCCAAATTTGGTTCCGCCTCAAGCCGCGTCGTGATCGAAGAGTACATGACCGGCCCCGAATTCTCGGTCTTTGTACTGACGGACGGTGAAAACTACATCCTGCTTCCGCAGGCCACGGACTACAAGCGCGTGGGCGAGGGCCAAACCGGTCCCAACACAGGCGGAATGGGTGCGGTTAGCCCTGTGCCCTTTGTGACGCCCGACGTGCTTGGCCAAGTGCACCGTGAGATCATTCAGCCCACCATCGAAGGGCTTCAGGCCGAGAGCATCCCGTACTGCGGATTCATCTTTTTTGGCCTCATGCTTACCGCCGACGGCCCGAAGGTCATCGAGTACAACGTCCGCATGGGCGATCCAGAAACCGAAGCCGTCCTTGCGCGCCTCGACGAGGACTTGCTCGCGCTCATGATTGACGCGGCCCGCGGCCACATTGCCACGCGCCCCGCGGCAGTCAAGCCCGAAACGGCGATTACGGTGGTAATGACGGCGCCGGGCTATCCTGGGGACTACCCCAAGGGCCTTCCCATCTCGGGGGCTGACCACCCTGTTGAGGGCAGCCTTCTTTTTCACAGCGGAACCGCGCTTCGCGACGGTCAACTCGTGACCAACGGCGGACGGGTCCTCGCCATTACCGGTTTAGGCGCTGACGTTGAAGAAGCAAAAACGCGAGCATACGCCCGCGTGGATCAAATTCAGTTTGAAGGGAAGCAAGTCCGCCGCGACATCGGAACGATTTACGGCTGGCCCTTGGACGATAAGAAGTAGTGGGGATTAGCCCTGCTGCTTCTCGTGCTTGCTCATTTCGCGAAGCCAGTAAAGGATTCCGCCTGAAATGATTGACCAAAATACCACGTTCGCGGCAGGTCCAATCCAAGGCATCGCCATGAATGTCAGTTCAAACAGGTCCCCGGTAGCTTCAAAAAAGGTGCGCAGTGGCATAGCAGTGTACTTTTGAGATGCCCAAAGGTAACCCAGCCTGACCAAATGCCCACACTCCTCTTTCGCAATGCCCACCCCGGAGTCGCGTTCGTGCTCGTTCTAGCCGTCGCGGGGATCAGCTTTGCAATCAATACGGTTTTGGGGGCACCGCATTCCGTGCTGCTGGCCCTTGCCACTGGAGTTGGAGCCTGGTTTGTCAACTTCATCCTGGTCTACCGGAGCCGCTACCTCAAGCAGAACTACCTCTTTGGTTGGCTGTGGTTCACGGCCGCAGTGGCCTTGAGCGGAAGCCGTGAAGGCATTCAGTGGTACACCCTCGGTGGCTCACTTGCCGCTGCTGCGTGGATGGCCTTGGCCTACGAAATGGCATTTGACCAGCGCAGCGCTCTGGCGCGCCGCATCAACCTTGGATTTGTTACGGGAATCCTACTCTTGTGGAACGTTCGCTTCAGCTACTTTTTGCTGGTTTCGCTGTGGGCCATCGGTTGGGGGACCACCCGTTCGGGCCGCGGATTCCTGCAGCTCATGATGGGCTGGTTGGTTCCCGCATCAGCCATTGCGACCTACTACTGGACCGTGGGCGGACCCGAATTTTTTTACGAGTGGCTCGATGCGCTGCGTCCCAGCTGGACCCAAGCGCTGCCCAGCCCCGGAGAGTGGACGGTCCTGTTCTGGTTGGTCGTCGCTATTCCACAAACGGTGCGCGCTGCGGTGTCGGCAAAGCGATCCAAGCGCCAGGGTCTGTACTTATCGTGGTCAGGAATCCTCGTGGCCATCATGTGGCGCATTGCGCACCCCGATGCCGCGACCAGTGGGCTACTCGCTGTTTTTGCGGCGCCCCAACTCGTCAATCTGCAGGATTACTTGCCCAAGTACTGGATGCGCATCCTGCTTGGGCCTTCGCTGCTTGCTTCAGGCTTGGTCAGCGTCTTTTGGTAAAAACAGCGCTTTGAGTTCGTGGGCATCCTCGGGCTTCATTTTCCCCGATAAAATCAGGGCTAACTGCCGGCGGCGCAAAGCTCCATCGTAGCGGCGCTGCTCTTCATCGGTCTCGGGTTCTACGGCCGGAATTGGAATTGGCCGTCCCAAGTCGTCTACCGCCACAAACGTGTAGATGGCCTCGTTGCACTTGGTCCGTTTTCCAGTGCCGCGCTGGTCCTCCATGTGCACGTCAACCCAAACTTCCATTGAGCTGCTGAATGCGCGCGAAACCTTGGATTCGAGGGTGACAATGGCTCCCTGCGGAATCGCCTCGTTGAACGAAACGTTGTTCACCGAAGCCGTAACAACTGTCCGGCGGCAGTGCCGGTGGGCCGAAATGGCGGCACAGCGGTCCATCCAACTCAAAAGTTGGCCCCCAAACAAATTGTTGAGGTTGTTCGTGTCGTTCGGAAGAACAATCTCGGTCATCACCGTAAGGGATTCCGAGGGATGCTTTGGTTTCATTCGTGGTAGATCCAGATCGCCGGAAAGTCCCCTTTGAGCTGGGCTTTGGCCTTGCGGGCGGCGTCTTCGCTGGCAAAGGTACGCAGTGCCACCTTCTTCAGCCCGACACGAGCGTCAAGTACCTCTGCCGGATACCCAGACTTCTTGAGGTCGCGCGCAAGGCGCTCGGCATTGGCTTCTTCGGCGAAGGCGCCCACGATGAGCGCGTACTGACCCTTTTGCTGAGATTTGCTAGGGTTAGCCTTTTTGGCGGGGTTGGCAAGGTTGGCTGAGACTGGCTCGTTAGCTTTCTTGGCGGGGTTCGCAAGGTTGGCTGGGACTGGCTCGTTGGCTTCCTTGGCGGGGTTCGCAAGGTTGGCTGAGATTGGCTCGTTGGCTTCCTTGGTGGGGTTCGCAAGGTTGGCTGAGATTGGCTCGTTGGCTTCCTTGGCGGGGTTCGCAAGGTTGGCTGAGATTGGCTCGTTGGCTTCCTTGGCGGGGTTCGCAAGGTTGGCTGAGATTGGCTCGTTGGCCTCTTTGCTCGCAGGTTGGTCAGCCTCTTTACGGATAGGCTCATTGGCTGGCGCTACGAATTCTTCTACGGCTGTGGTCCACGAGTCCCAAGTGCGTAAAAGACTGAATTTCTGGGCAGAGAACCATGCGGCAGCATTCCAATCAATGGTGGCCTGCTGCACTGAGGCGCGTACGTTGTCTTTGGTTCCGCCAATCGCAGCGAGCCCCAATGCACCGGCCACGATGGCCGCGGCTTGCCACGAGCGAACCCGCGGCGCATTCGGTTCGTGAGAAACGTTAGGGGATTCGACTTCCACCAAATCCATGCGAAACATGGGGAGTCCGAATGAGCTCGTCAAGAAGTTGGCTTCGAGGCTGGCCTTAAAAGTCCACTGCGATTCGATGTGGCGGAGGCTGCCGATTCCTTGAAGCACAAGGCGGTCGCCCCGATCAAGGACGCGGCGGTACTCTGCAGTTGCAGCAGCGATAGCCTCGGCAACGCCCGCTTCATCGAGTCCTTCGATGTGCTGCAGGTGCTTGACGAGACTTGGAGAGGTGAAATCTGCCTGGGGGTTAAAGCTCACCCGACGGGCGGGCGGTAAAATCAGGCCGGCGGGAAGCTGAATTTCGGCTCCGTAGCGGCGCAAACTAAAGGTCCCTAAACCGCGCACCGAAACACTATCTTCCTGAAACAGAAGAAAGGCGAGGTGTAGGTTAAGGCTGTAGTTGAGCGCGACCATAATTCACGAATTTAATCCGCAATCCTAGCCGGGTCGCGACTTATCAACGAGAGTTATGAACAGGTTATCCCCAAAATCGAGAAACCAGTTTCGAGAAACGGCGGCTAAAAGAGCTTCCTGTAGCCGTGGCAGTAGGGAGTTCCGCCCTTGACGTCGTAGTAGTCTTGGTGGTAGCCCTCAGCGGAGTAGAATGGCGCGGCGGGCAGCAGTTCAGTGGCTACGTCATAGCCTTTCGCGCGAAGCTGTTCGATGAGCGAAGCAGTGAGTTCGCGTTGGGCTTCTGACTGGTAGAATACGGCACTTCGGTACTGAGGCCCGAGGTCGGGACCTTGTCCGTTGCGCTGCGTCGGATCGTGGGTCTCAAAAAACATGCGGAGCACGGTTTCGGCCGTGGTACGTGAGGGATCGTACTCGACCAGACAGGCCTCGTAGTGTCCGGTTTTTTTAGTGCAGACCTCTTGGTAGGTGGGGTTTTCGACGTGCCCGCCGGTGTAGCCCACGGTGGTGGCGACGACGCCGTCGATGCGCTTGAGAAAGTACTCGGTTCCCCAAAAGCAGCCAGAGGCGAGAATGAGGGTTTCGTTTCCGGGGTGAGTAGGGGCGGCAGGCATAAGTGACACGGGTGCGGAATTTTTGGTGGGTTGGGCACAGGCCGACAGCGTGCTAAGCACGCCAAGGGCACAAAGTTGAAGGAGTCGGCGCATACAAGCGTAACGCAGGCGGAGCAAAAGGGTTTACATGCCCATGTCGTCGCCTCCGCCGCCCTCCATTCCGCCACCCATTCCGCGTCCGCCGCGGCCACCACGTGCTTGGCTGCGGTCGGGCTTGCCGAAGTTGTACTGTAGGGTGACGTATCCGATTCGGCTCTCGCGGTAGCGCATAAAGTTGATGTCGGTAAAGGGTGGTTTCTGTTGGACCTGAAAGCGGCGCTGCTTGAACACGTCGCTGAGGCGCAGCGTCACATTGAGCTTGTTTTTGATAAGGTCGTACTTGTATCCGAAGTCAAAAAACTGTATGCCCTTGAAGTAACCCTGTCCGGTGGGCCCCGCGCCCCACTGGTTGAACGTCAACTGAAACTGGTGGGCCGGTGTCGGATTGTACATCGCGTTGGCGCGTCCCTGCCAACCAAAGCCGGACTGGGTCAAACCGCCTTGAAGGGTGGACGAATTGATCACAGACCAAAAGGCGTCGCCCGAGGCTTGGAGGCTGAGCTTCTTGCCAAATCGGGCCATTGTATTCCCGCTAAGGCCAAATCGGTCGCGGGTATCAAAGTTTTCCCAGGTTACGGTTACGAATCCGCTATTGTCGACTTCGAGAAAGCGCGAAAACATATTGGTCGTGTGCTGCAAGTAACCTGAAAGCGTCGCTGAACCCCATTTGGCGTACTTGGCTGCGCTGAGCTCAAAGGCGTGGGTGTATTCTGGCATGAGCAAGGGGTTGCCTTTGCGGAACGATTGGGGATTCGAATAGTCGATCAAGGGGTTGAGCTGCTGCTCGCCGGGGCGGTTGACGCGCATCGCGTAGCTGGCCTGAAAATCGGTTCCCTTCTTGGGGCTGTAGGTCAAGAACACGCTGGGAAAGTACCCGGGGTAGGTGAAGTCGAGCTGGCTTCCAGACTTGAGAATGAAGCTCAAGTTTGCGACTTCGTAGCGCATTCCGGCCTGGGCCTTCCACTTCGAATTGAACACGTATCCGTACGTGGCGTACAGGGCATGCACCCACTGCCACTGGTCGACATATTGGGTCCGCAGAGTGTCTTCGACAAAGCTGCTGTTGAGCTGAGTCTCGAGGTAGCTGGCGTCGCGGTCGTTGACACGGGCGAAGTAGGTGCTGCGTCCGCCGAAGGTCACCTTGCTCTTGCTGTTGATGATTTGCTCGGCGTCGGTTTGCAGATTAAGATTCTTGGTTGACTCTGTCTCGACAAAACGCTGCACGTAGACTCCGCCGTAGGTGAGCACCTTGGGGTAGTTGCTGTCGGCATCAAAGTAGTTGTTGGTCGCCTCATCTCGCCAGCGATCTGAGTAGTTGAGGTCAAACGTCCACTTTTCGCCGTCTTTTTTAAACTGGCGTTCTAGGCGTAGGGCCACGTCAGAATTGGCGTTGGCTCGGGTGCCCACGGCTCCCTGTACGGCCTTGGTCTCAAAGCTGCCCGACGAGTTGGCGAAGTCGGTGCTGTCCCACTCTTCACGGGATTCTTGGTTGCGTCCCACCGAGAGGTTGGCGGTCCACTTCTTGCCGAGCGGAAGGTCCATACCTAGTCGGCCGTTCAGCCCCACGCTGTGGTTGTCGCCTCGCGATTTATGATGCTGTTCGTAGGTGGAATCGGGGAAGTTGAACATACGGTCGACGGTTCCGCCCGAATACATCCAGCGGTCGTCCCACGCCAGGCTGGTGAACAAGCGCACCTTGCCCACGGGCACAGAAATGCTCGTGGAGGCGTTGTACTTGCGGTTGGTTCCGACGCCCGCCACCACGTTGCCGTTGAGCGGAAGCTCACGGTTCTTTTTGGTCACAATGTTGATGACGCCACCTGAACCTTGGGCGTCAAACTGTGCACCCGGGTTCGTGATGACCTCGACGCGCTGCACGCTTCCGGCCGGCAGGCGGTCAAAGGCGTTGGTTCCGCTAAACCCGAGAAGCGAGGCGGGCCGTCCGTCAATGAGGATGGTGACGTTTTCGTCGCCGCGCAGCTGCACGTTGCCGTCCATGTCGAGGGACACGTTGGGTACTTGACGAAGGACGTCGGTACCGGTTCCGCCCTGCACGTTGAGGTCCGACGCCACGTCGTAGACCTTGCGGTCCATGCCCAGCAGGGCGCGTGCGGCCTGGCCTTCAACCTTGGCTTCTTCGAGTTCGGTAGTGCTGGCTATGGCCTTCAAAATGCCCAACTTAATGGGGGTTCCTGAAGCCTCAATCGGGCGCATCACTGGCTGGTACCCCAATGGACGCGCCACGAGTCGGTAGCTGCCGTTGGGCACATTGAGCTGAAAGTTGCCCTGCACGTCCGTTACGGTTTGGCCCACGGGACCGTTGGGTCCCATCACCCGAACCGCAGCGTTCGGAATCGGTTCTTCGCCGTCGACTACCTGGCCCACAATAAGGGTTTGCGCGAGCAGGGGCATCGACGCGAGGGCTACCCAGAGGGCGAGGATTCGAAAGAACATGTTCATTGGACGGTTTGGTAGGTCAAAGGTTGAATAGGGGGCGGAATTTGCGGCGGCGTTTACTGCAAAAATCCGGCCGAAACCAGATGCTCGGCAATTTGTACGGCGTTCGTTGCGGCCCCCTTGCGCAGGTTGTCGGCCACAATCCACAGGTGAATCGAGCGGTCGCAGACCACATCTTCGCGGATGCGGCCCACGAACACTTCGTCGCGGCCCTCGGCAAAGCGGGGCATGGGGTAGTCTTTGGCGGCGGGGTCGTCCTGAACCACCACTCCGGGCATTGCAGCCAAGAGCTGGCGCACCGTGTCGAGTGAAGGGCGTGCGTCGCGAAAGGTCACGAGCACCGACTCAGAGTGTCCGCCCTGAACCGGAACCCGAACCGCCGTCGCACTCACCCCGACTGAATCGTCGCCGAGGATTTTTTTGGTCTCGTGGTGCAGCTTCATCTCCTCTTTGGTGTAGCCGTTCTCGAGAAACACGTCGCAGTGCGGAATGCAGTTCTTATCAATCGGGTAGGCGTAGGCCATCGGGCCGTCGAAGTTGCCGGCGCGTTCGTTCTCGAGCTGGTCCACGGCCGCCTTGCCGGTTCCAGTCACGCTTTGGTAGGTGCTGACGCGCACCGTGCGAATGGCGTGCACGTCGTGCAGTGGCTTGAGGGCCATCACCAGCTGAATCGTGGAGCAGTTGGGGTTGGCGATGATCTTGGCGTCGGCCGACAGGGCGTGGGCATTGATTTCGGGCACGACGAGCGGAATTCCCGGTTCCATGCGCCATGCGGAACTGTTGTCGACCACAAAGCAGCCGACTTCAGCGAACTTGGGCGCCCACTCGAGCGAGGTGCTTCCGCCCGCCGAAAAGATGGCGAGGTCGGGCTTCAGGGCTACGGCCTCGGCGAGGGTGCGCACGACGTAGTCGGCTCCGTTCCAGTGTAAAATGCTTCCCGCAGATTTTTCAGAGGCCACCGGAATAAATTCAGTGACCGGAAACCCCCGTTCAACAAGGACTTTTCGCATGACTTCGCCGACCATTCCGGTGGCACCAACTAGAGCTAAACGCATAGCGCGGCAGGGGGATTTAGGTTTGACGCAAAAGTACGGACGAT
>JBIPMA010000202.1:0-2722 GCA_044369335.1 Schleiferiaceae bacterium
CCTTTGGTGGCATCGACCCAGTCCCCGACGTGGAGCACGCGGCGTCCGCCCGAATGGGGCTGGCGAAGCTGGTGGGGCAGAGGAGCGTCCCAGCAGTTGGGCACGACGTCAACCCGGCCAACCGCAGCAAATCGAGCGGCCAAAAAGGGTGAAACGGCGGTGCGGACGTTGGCAAGGCGGTGGGTCCAAAGGGTTCCGCTTGCAAGATCGCCGTCGCCAAAGTGCTGATGTTCAGAGATCACGCGCGGAAGCCGTTGGCCCCAATGCATAATGCTGCGCACAAATAGGTAGGCGGTGTCGCCGCCAGAACCGTGCACGTGCAGCACGTCTGGGCGGCCTAGATTAAGAACGCTACGGACTTTGGAGTTCCAGCCCTTAAGGCCAGGGAGTACCGCGGGACCAGCCACGACATCGACGCCGTCAAGGGGCAGCGGACGCTCGCTACGCCCAGACCAGACCACCACGCGCTGCTGCAGCCCGGCATCGCGCAGTGCGGTGATGTGGCTGCGCACAAAGCTTCCGAACTGGGGGTCGCCCTCGTCGGGCCACATGCGCACTACGTGGGTGACGGTCATGGGTCAAAGTTCGGTTCAAATTCCGCACAAAATGCGCCCCGTACGGACGTGACTTTTGTCATAAACTACGTCAGTGCAATTGATGAAGTTTGGGTTAATCAAACTAAAAAAACAACCCTATGAAACTCGAGCAGATTTACACCGGATGTTTGGCCCACGGCGCCTACTACATTGCATCCAACGGCGAGGCCGCCATCATTGACCCCTTGCGCGAAACCAAACCTTACATCGAGCGTACCGCCGCAGACGGTGTGAAGATTAAGTACATTTTTGAAACGCACTTTCACGCGGATTTTGTGTCGGGTCACTTGGACCTCGCCAAAGAGACCGGTGCTGAAATTGTCTATGGCCCCACGGCAAAGCCTGGATTTGTGGCCACAACGGCAACTGACGGTCAAGTGTTTAACGTGGGTGATTTGAGCATTCAAGTGATTCACACCCCGGGCCACACCATGGAATCTAGCTGCTTTTTGCTTCACGATGAGACGGGTAAAGCCACGTCAATTTTCACTGGCGACACCCTGTTTATCGGTGATGTGGGCCGTCCAGACCTCGCGCAGCATGTAATCTCGGACTTGACCCAAGAAAAGCTGGCCTCGCACATGTACGACTCGCTGCGTACTAAAATCCTTCCACTTCCCGACGATTTGGTGGTGTACCCTGGGCACGGAGCCGGTTCCGCCTGCGGTAAAAACATGTCGGATGAAACCACCGATACGCTCGGTCACCAAAAGGCAACCAACTACGCTCTTCAGCCCATGGACCGCGAAACGTTTATCAAGGTATTGCTGGACGGATTGACGCCTCCGCCAAGCTACTTCCCGCAGAATGTGCTGATGAACATTAAAGGCTACGATTCGATTCACGATGTAGTCGCTCAGGGAATTCGATCGCTGGAACCTCAGGCGTTTGAGGATCTGGCTAACGAGGCCGGAGCGCTCGTGATCGACACCCGTAAGGCCGACGATTTTGCGGCGGGCCACATTCCGAACTCCGTAAATATTGGCATTGACGGCCAGTACGCAAATTGGGTCGGAACCCTCGTGCTCGACATCCAGCAATCACTGCTCTTGGTCACGGATCCCGGGCGCGAAGAAGAGGCGGTTACTCGATTGGCACGCGTGGGCTACGACCGTACGCTCGGAACGCTCGATGGCGGTTTTGATGCATGGCTGGCCGCTGGTAAAGAGGTGGACCATGTCGAAACTGTGACGGCATCAGAACTTGAAGTGCTGCTGCGCACGAATCCTGAATTGGCAATTTTGGACGTTCGCCGGGCTTCAGAATTTGGCAGCCAGCACCTCGAGCACGCCGTGAATGCTCCGTTGGACTACATTAACGATAGTGCGAAAAAGGTGGAGGCCTCTAAAACCTACTACGTGCACTGTGCGGGCGGGTACCGTTCGATGATTTTTGTATCAGTGCTCAAGGCGCGGGGATTCCACAACTTGATCAATGTCAATGGCGGAATGTCAGCGATTAAAGAGCAGACAAAGTTGAGCCTGACGGACTACGTCGCGCCTACGACAATGTTGTAGTGGGGCAGGGCAAAATTGCTTGCAGAACCAATTCGGCACGCTATATTTGCCGCCCCAAACATGGTGATTGTAGCTCAGCTGGTTAGAGCGCCGGATTGTGGTTCCGGAGGTCGCGGGTTCGAACCCCGTCTTTCACCCTAAACGAGAAGAAAGCCGAACGCCTAAAGTGTTCGGCTTTTTTTGGCACCCATCTCTTGGAGGTCGACGCAATTTCTGCCAATGGATCGCCCAATTCTACCGATTTCTGCATGCGGAAAATTGGCTGAAAAGTTGGTTCTTTGGCGAAATGAACCCCGACGCTGCACGATCCCAACGCATTTTGTCCATTGATGGTGGAGGCATCAAAGGACTCTATTCAGCCTCGGTTTTGGCCGAACTCGAGACGCAACTTTCGACGTCCTGGGCAGAACACAGCGACTGGATTTTCGGGACGTCTTCGGGTGGAATTTTGGCCCTTGGCCTGGCGGCGGGCCATTCTGCATCGGACCTTGCGGACTTTTTGCGTTCGAAAGGGCCAGAAATCTTCCCCAATCCCACACAAGGTTGGAACCGCCGCCTTCAGCAGGTACAGCACATCGTTCGCCAGGTTCGCCTTCGCGGCAAGTACGA
>JBIPMA010000203.1:0-2711 GCA_044369335.1 Schleiferiaceae bacterium
GAAAGAGGTCATCCGAAAGGGCATCGAGCTCGGAGTCGGTAGCGTCGGCCGGAACCACCGCTGCCGAAGTGCGCGCGCCACGCAAAATGCGCGGAACCGTGGCGAAGTACTGGTCAAAATGGGCGACGGCCTGGTCTCCACCGGTGGCAATCAAGGCCTCCACACCGTTCATCCGATCCACAACCTCGATGTCGGCTTCGGAATCGAGCGACTTCAGCCGGCGAAGTACTTCAGCGGTCAAAATGGGGTCGTCGGATGAGGGCTTGAACCGAACCCGGTGGCCCGCAACGTAGCCGCACAGCAGGTCGTGCAGGGCGACCAGCGGAAGGTTTCCCGCGCCCACCATTCCGACGGTCCGCGAAGCGGTTCCGCCCAATGGCCACTTGGGAATCCACGCGTCGAGCGACTCGCGCCTAAGTGCATCGGCCCATGCTGTCAGCGCATCTGAAGTGAATTCCGGCGTGAACCAAGAATTTCGTGCCGAAGCACTCGCCAAAAGTTGGGGGTCCGCGGCTATGCTGCGCAGCTCCGAACCGAGGCGTTCAAGGACCAAAAAACGAGTGCGGAGCAGGGCGGAATCAAGCATCGGTGCAGAAAAAAGGGCGTATCTTTGCCGCCACAAAAGTACGCTTCGACTATGGCCATTAAGATTACCGACGAGTGCATCAACTGCGGTGCGTGCGAGGCAGAATGCCCGAACAACGCGATCTACGAAGGCGGCATGGAATGGCGCTTTGCCGACGGAACCAAACTCAACGGCGGATTGGTAAGCAAGAGTGGACTTAAGACGGACGCGTCGACAGCCCAAGAGCCCGTAAGCTTTGACTACTACTACATTGTGACCGACAAGTGCACGGAGTGCGTGGGGTTCCACGAAACACCCCAGTGCGCCGAGGTGTGCCCAGTGGACTGCTGCGTTCTGGACGAGGACCACGTCGAGTCGCGCGAAGAACTCGAGGCCAAAAAATCCTTCCTGCACCTGGATTGATGCGCCGAATTGCCCTGATTCTGATTGCGCTTGCCGCTGGAACAGGGAATTCGTGGGCCCAATCGCCCGAAATCGATTCACTGGTTGCCGTTTCGCGCAACCGAGAGCTGAACGACGCCCCGCGCCTTGCGGCACTCGATTCGTTGGCGGCGCAGACGCTGCGGATTCTTCGCGCCAATCCCACGGCAAAGCCGGTTCCGATCCCTGAAAACGCCCTGCGCACCGAGAGCCCTGACGGGCGGATTGTGCTGGTTACCCTGAATGCTCCGCTGAACGACGGGAGCTATGCCTACCGCGGCATCGCTGGGCGCCCTGACGGCGCGAAGGGTATGGTTTGGGTTCCGCTCATCGAGGGCCAGTGGCCCGAAGCCATCGTGTACCGAATTACCTCGGCGCGCTACCGACGCAAGACCTACTACATGTCGCTGTGGTTCAGACCGCACCTCAATGGGGTGCAAGAAAAGGGCATCGAGCCCGTGATTCCGACCCGAAGCCGCCTGGTGTTTGGCGCTCGCGTCTTTGCGGTGAAGAAGTTCAACGACGAAACGTTTAAAAAGGCACCCGAGCGACTGGTGCTGCGCTACGGCCCGATGGCCACCGCCGCCGTTCGGCCTGAGAAGCCTGGAGTCATTGTCATTGACGAGGTCGCTCCCATTCGCGATGCGCCCAAAGGACAGTACCGCTACTACGGCCCGACGGCTGTGCAAAACCGACTCATATTTCGCGACGGAAAATGGCGTTTCGAAACCTTACCCTAACCTAAGCCCCCTAACTTTGCACCCATGAACAAGCACAACTTTACGGCTGGACCCTGCATTTTGGCTCCCGAAGTTTTTGAAGGCGCCGCAGCCGCGGTTCGCGAATTCGAAGGAATGGGGCTTTCGCTCCTCGAAATCAGCCACCGCGACAAGAAGGTCGTGGCCGTAATGGAAGAAGCGCAGCAGCGTGTGCTTCAGACCCTAGGACTGGGCGACGACTACGCCGTGCTCTTTCTGCAGGGCGGCGCAAGCAGCCAGTTTGCGATGGTTCCGTTCAACCTTCTGACGTCGAGTGGCCGGGCCGGCTACCTCAATACCGGAACTTGGGCCACCAAAGCCCTCGAAGAGGCCAACAAGCTCGCTCCCGGGCAAGCCCTTGAGCTCGCTTCGAGCAAGGACCGCAACTTCAGCTACATCCCCAAGGGATTCGCGATTCCGAGCGGATTGGACTACGTGCACTACACGTCGAACAACACGATCTACGGAACCCAAATGAAGGCCTTCACCAAGACCGACAGTTTGATGGTCTGCGACATGTCGTCCGACATCTTCAGCCGCGAAATGGACTACTCGGCCTTTGACCTTATTTATGCCGGAGCCCAGAAAAACCTCGGTCCCGCCGGCGCCACCCTGGTCGTAGTGCGGAACGAAATCCTCGGCAAGTCGGGCCGCGTGATTCCCACGATGTTTGACTACCCGGTACACATCAAGGGCGAGTCGATGTACAACACGCCGCCCGTTTTTTCACTCTACGTCAGCCTGCTGACGCTTCGCTGGATGGACGCCCAAGGCGGACTTCCCGAGATGGAGCGCCGGGCCAACGCCCGCGCCGCCGCCCTGTACGGCGAAATCGACCGGAATCCGCTCTTTACCGGAACCGCCGCCGCCGAAGACCGGTCGCCCATGAACGCCTGCTTCCTCCTGCGCGACGAAGCGGCCCACAAGGACCTGTTTGACGCCTTGGC
>JBIPMA010000204.1:0-2705 GCA_044369335.1 Schleiferiaceae bacterium
ATCCATGCCCTGAAGCCCCGGACCCATTCCGCCGTAGCGGTTTTGAAGCATGCCTCTGAGGTCTGCTGAAAGACGGTCGCCCTCAATTTGCGAATCGCCGTAGTGCAGCACGCGGACGACGCGGGTTCCGGCCGACGAAAGAGCCCGGGCAAACTTTTGAAAGCCCAAACTGTCGCCTACGGGAAACACGAGTAGACCCGCACCCTGACGCGCGGTCTTCGGCAAGCCTTGGGCATCATTCGCTTCCACTGCCGTATCTGACTCTGGAACCACTTGCAAGTCCGCATCATGCGAGGCCCATATACTGAGGTCGACTGAGGGAAGTTTCAGGCTGGTCGGGCGAAGCGCCTCAGGAATCGCCGCTACCACTCCGAGGAGAAGTAATCCCCCCATGACAACGACAAGGGTTAACCATGGACTATGGCGCATTACGGAATAATTAGAATTTGTCCAGGGTAAACACGATCAGAACCCTTATTCGCCGCATACAGTTGCTCGAGCTTCACATTTGGGTATCGACTGAGGATTCGGTAAAAACTGTCGCCAGGACGAACCGTGATCCTCAAGGGCTCGCGTGCAGGTGAACCGATCGATGCGACCGGCACCGAAGGCGTTTCTACAGGCTTTGTTGGCGAAGCACGCTGTGGCGGAACCGCTACCTCTACCCCACTTCGAAATTGGGATACCCATTGGGGCGCCTCGGGATTAGCCCAGACAAAACGAGGGGAACGCACTAGTGCGAGATCAGCACACAAGCTGTCCTCAAAAAGGCAGAGGTAGTCTAGCCAAAGGGTTTGGGCCGCAGCGAAGGCGTAGGCCGAATCTTTTTGCACCCGATCCCATCCAAAACGCGCTGCCGCCGGCTGGCTAAGACCAAAAAGTCCAACGCGTGGTGACGCATCGGGGTACTGCGCTTGTGCGGCCCTCAAAGCCGTTGGATTCATAAAGATGGGTTGGTAGCGAAGGCTGTCCTGCGCCCACGACGTCGTGGCCAAGAACCCCAAGAGTACCGCTAAACTGCTTCGCATGGTTGCCAAAGGTACCGAACCTGCTGAGATCGAGCAACGGACGAATCACGATGAGGTTCGGTTCCGCAGAACCCAATAAAGTCCCTTTTGGTTGGACCTCATTTCAGGCAGTAGGGCCAAGATGAGCATACCTTCGGTGAACGACAGCACGCCCCAAATGAGCGCAAATACAAAGTAGGGCGGCCAAAATCCGAAGGCGAACAGAGAAAAAAAGAGAAACCCCTGCAGGTAGCCGCCCAGCTTTGTCGAATAAAGGTGCAGCCGTGGACTCGTTCGGAACTTCAAAAAAGAAAAGGCAATAAAGCTGATTATGAATGCAATAAATACCCAAATCAGCACAAACCAGGGTCCGATAGCCGCCTTCTTAAACACGTACAGCCCGTAGAACGCGGCGGCGTAGGTTCCGTAGTCGGCGATCGAATCGAGCTGCGCTCCCAACTCGGTCTGAAGGTTGTAGCGGCGGGCTATCCATCCGTCCGCGATGTCCGTCAGCAAATTGATGCAAATCAACCAACTAAAAAGGACCTCGTGGCGCGACGCAACGAGGTAGAGCAGCACTGGAAACATAACGATCCGGTAGATGCTGAGGGCGTTGGGCACATAGTGAAGCATTTAAAATCGAGCTTTGAGTTTAAAGACGACTAAGATCCACGACAGGACGGCATGGATTCCGCTGTTTACGGCAAGGGTTGCAACGGCGACCGTCCAAGCAGACTGAGGTTCTGAAAGGCCAAACTGGTCCTCGTGACCCGGAATCCACAGGGCCAGTACGACCGACCCCAAGAGGGCTGAGTCCATTTTGTCCACCGCGGCACTGAGCCAGGGCCGTTTCGCGCTTTGGGTTCCGGCAGCGATGCCCATGCGGCGTTTGACGAACGAATTCGGGAGTTCGGCGAGCACGTACAGTAAACCCAAACCCAAACCCCACAGTATCTGCGAAACGGGCAGAACTGGCTGGACCACCAACCCCAAACCGCAGACCGCCAGGGCCGAGAACAGCATCATCGCGACCACGCCCCGCCAGGTTTTGTTGGGCCCCAGACCCTCAAGCCAAATGGGCTGTGCCAAAAATTCTGCCCACTGTTGGCGCACAACCAGCATGTGGGCAATTCCAGCCAGCGCCGTGGGCAGCATCACCCACAGCACATTGAATACCAGCAACTCAGTCACGGTCACGACGTAAAAACTGCTGTACCTCAGGGCGAGCTCGCTGCACGTGCCCTTCTGCCCTACCGCACTGCGCGAGGGTCTCTAGCGCCGCGGGGTGCGTGGTGTCCATGCGCACGGCTCCGATGCGGTCAATGGGGATCACGGGTGGCGGAATCCGAACGTACGTCGTAATTGGCGCCAACCGCGGTAAAAACGTTTGGACCGCCTGATGGGTCAACTCTGCTTGGCCGTAAGTCGACGCGTGGAACATTCGCTGAATCCACTGCGGCAGGGTTCGGGGAGCTCCGGTAGTTCGGTAGCCTTCGGGCTGCTCTACCGTGGCAACGGAGAGCAAGTCGATGCGCACGGCACCGTGCAGCGAAGCCTCAGCGTGAACCAAACCACTCAGTGCCGGTGAATTGGCCCAAAGTCCGCCGTCGGCGTACCAGTGGTCGTTGATGCGGTGCGCCGGCAAGTAACCCGGCGTCGCTGAAGTAGCCAACGCAACGTCGCGCACCAAAAGCTCAG
>JBIPMA010000033.1:0-8834 GCA_044369335.1 Schleiferiaceae bacterium
CCGAGGGCATTATGGATCCCGCTAGCGCCAACTACGATCCCATCATCGCCGGTAAGGAGGGCTACTTGAATGTTCCGTTCTTCACCATCCGCACGCTGGCGTACCTCGTGATCTGGGCTGGCGCGGCCTACTTGCTTCGCCGCAACAGCTTGCGCGAAGACGCACTGCCCGCAGGTCAAAACCTGTTTTTTACCCAGCGCAAATTGGCTGCTACGTTTGTCGTGCTGTACGCCGTGACGTCGTCTACGAGCGCCTGGGACTGGGTAATGTCTATAGACACCCACTGGTTCTCGACCTTGTTTGGTTGGTACACCTTCGCCGGAATGTTTGTGACGGCCATGACCGTACTCAACCTGTTGGTGATGTATTTGCGCATCAACAACCACTTGCCATGGATCAATGCCAACCACCAGCACGACCTCGGAAAGTTCATGTTCGCGTTTAGCGTGTTCTGGACCTACCTGTGGTTCAGCCAGTACATGCTGATTTGGTACTCGAACATTCCTGAGGAAGTAACCTACTACCTACCTCGCTTCAAGGGTGAGTACAAGCCCTTGTTTGTGGCAATGGTCGCGATGAACTTTATCTTCCCCATTTTGGTGCTGATGTCGCGTGACGCAAAGCGCATCTTTGGATTCATTGGCTTGGCGGCATTCTTTGTTTTGGCAGGTCACTGGCTCGACCACTACATCATGATTATGCCTGGTGCTGTGGGCTACGACTACGGATTTGGTTTTGCTGAACTAGGCGGAATCTTGTTCTACGCCGGACTCTTTTTGTGGGTGACGCTGAGCCAATTGGCCAAGGCTCCGCTCAAGTTGAAGAACCACCCGATGCTCACCGAAAGCGAGCACTTCCACCAATAATCGGACGCCCGAAATCAAACGTTTATGTCTGGAACTATGACCCTTATCGTCCTCGTGCTGGCCGTGCTTACGGCACTTCAGCTCATCCGCATTTTTGAACTTTCGTCGAAGGCTCGCAAGCGTGCCGAGTACGAGATTACCGATAAAGACAACAACAACCAGGGTTGGTTGATGCTGTTCTTCGGAATCGGCCTAATGGTCGCTTTCTTTTGGATGCTCGCTGCGTGGAGCAAGGTGATGCTTCCGAAGTCCGCATCAGAGCACGGCAACGACATCGACAGCCTATTTAATATCTCGATGTACGTAATCATGGCCATGTTTGTGGTCGTGCAACCCATCCTGTTCTACTTCGCGTGGAAGTACCGCGGCGCTTCAAACCGCAAGGCGACGTACTACGAGCACAACAACCGCTTGGAGTTCATTTGGACCATTGTTCCAGCTCTTGTGCTGGCTGTCCTTATCATTTATGGGATGACGACGTGGTCCAAGACCATGAACCCCAAAAACGAGCAAGAACCGCTCATCGTCGAGGTCTACGCCCAGCAGTTCAAGTGGACTGCGCGCTATGCGGGAGCCGATAACAAGCTTGGCTTCGCTAATGTGCGCCTCATCAAGGACGCCAACGTTTTGGGTGTGGATACGCTCGATGCCCTGGCCGCTGACGACAAGGTCGCTACAGAGATTCACCTTCCCGTGGGACGTCCGGTGCTCTTTAAGTTCCGTTCACAGGACGTGATTCACTCTGCATATATGCCGCACTTCCGCGCACAAATGAACTGTGTTCCGGGTATGACCACTCAGTTTCAGTTCACTCCTACGGTAACGACTGCTGAAATGCGTCAGGATGCAAAGGTTGTAGGTAAGGTGAAGCGAATCAACGACATCCGGACGGCAAAGGGTGAAGAGGCGTATGCCTACGACTACATTCTATTGTGCAACAAGATCTGCGGTTCCGCCCACTACAACATGCAAATGAACATTGTGGTAGAGACCGAAGCAGAATACCAAAAATGGCTTGCTGAACAAAAGACTATTGCTGAATTGTTGTAATACCTGAAACGAACGACGAATATGGCTGACCACGCACACGACCACGCACACGACCACGCTCACGACGAACACCACGATCACGAGCACCACACCGAGAACTTCTGGACGAAGTACGTGTTCTCGATGGACCATAAAATGATCGGGAAGCAGTTCCTGATTACTGGTATGTTCATGGGACTTATTGGGGTATTCATGTCCATGCTGTTTCGCCTTCAGCTGGCTTGGCCTGGTGAGAGCTTCCCGATTCTCGAGACGTTCTTGGGCAAGTGGGCTCCCGATGGAGTAATGGACCCCAACATGTACCTAGCCTTGGTGACGATTCACGGAACCATCATGGTATTCTTCGTGCTTACCGCGGGCCTCAGTGGAACGTTCTCGAACCTTCTTATTCCGTTGCAAATCGGTGCGCGCGACATGGCATCGGGCTTTTTGAACATGCTTTCGTACTGGTTCTTCGCCGCATCTTCGGTGGTGATGGTGGTATCGCTCTTTGTTGAGACCGGTCCTGCCTCAGGTGGTTGGACTGTTTACCCTCCGTTGAGTGCGCTTCCGCAGGCCATGCCTGGTTCAGGAGCGGGCATGACGTTGTGGCTTGTATCGATGACATTGTTTATCGCCGGTTCGCTACTTGGTTCGCTCAATTACATCGTGACCGTGATCAATCTTCGTACGAAGGGCATGAGCATGACGCGCCTTCCCTTGACGATTTGGGCGTTTTTTGTGACCGCAATTCTTGGCGTCCTTTCGTTCCCCGTTTTGTTGAGCGCTGCGCTGCTTCTTATGATGGACCGTATGCTCGGAACTTCGTTCTACTTGAGCGACATTATGGTGGCGGGCGAGTTGCTCGGCAACCAAGGTGGTAGCCCGGTACTCTACGAACACTTGTTCTGGTTCCTCGGCCACCCTGAAGTATACATCATTTTGCTTCCGGCACTCGGAATCACCTCTGAAGTAATCGCAACCAACTCGCGCAAGCCGATTTTCGGATACCGCGCCATGATTGGTTCAATCCTCGCGATTGCCTTCCTATCGTTCATCGTGTGGGGTCACCACATGTTTGTGACGGGTATGAATCCGTTCCTCGGATCGGTGTTTACGTTCACGACGCTGTTGATCGCTATTCCGTCTGCGGTAAAGGCCTTCAACTACATCACCACGCTGTGGAAGGGCAACATCCAGTTCACACCGGCAATGCTCTTTTCAATTGGACTTGTAAGTACGTTCGTAGCTGGTGGTCTTACCGGAATCATCCTGGGCGACTCTGCGCTCGACATCAACGTGCACGATACCTACTTCGTAGTAGCACACTTCCACATTGTAATGGGTCTTTCAGCCATCTTCGGAATGTTTGCCGGGGTATATCACTGGTTCCCCAAGATGTACGGCCGCATGATGAACAAGTCCATGGGCTACCTGCACTTCTGGCTGACGTTTGTCAGTGCCTACGGGGTATTCTTCCCCATGCACTTCACGGGATTGGCAGGTTTGCCACGCCGCTACTACAGCAACGCGGAATTCCCCATCTTCGACGAGCTCCAGGACATCAACGTGATCATCACCATGTTTGCCATCGGTGGTGGTATTGCTCAGCTGATCTTCATCTTCAACTTCTTCTACTCGATGTGGCGCGGCCCGAAGGCTCCGCAAAACCCATGGAAGTCGAACACCTTGGAGTGGACGACCCCAGTGGAGCACATCCACGGCAACTGGCCTGGAGCGCTTCCTGAGGTACACCGTTGGGCCTACGACTACAGTAAGCCTGGTCACGACGAGGACTTTGTGGTGCAGACCACTCCGTTGAAGGACGGAGAGCACGCCCACTAAGCGTTTATAAGTTCGTTGAACGGCCGCCCGGAATCCCCGAGCGGCCGTTTACATTTGTGCTATGGTGGATTTTCTGCACGACGCCTCCACGGCGGGAATGGACGACCGCGAGGCGGAACAACGGCTAAGGCCGGCGCGCTTTGACGACTTTGCCGGTCAGGCCAAGGTGCTTGAGAACCTCAAGGTTTTTGTTCAGGCGGCTCGCCAGCGCGAAGAGGCCCTGGATCACGTGCTGCTCCACGGCCCTCCGGGCCTTGGAAAGACGACGTTGGCGCACATAATTGCGGGAGAACTAGGTTCCGCCCTTAAGCTGACCAGTGGCCCGGTGCTTGACAAGCCGGGAGACCTGGCGGGACTGCTCACGAGCCTCGATGCCCACGACGTGCTCTTTATTGACGAGATCCACCGATTGAGTCCGGTGGTCGAAGAGTACCTCTACAGCGCCATGGAGGACTACCAAATCGACATCATGCTCGAGTCCGGGCCGGCGGCGCGTTCGGTGCAGATCCGTTTGAAGCCGTTCACCTTAATTGGCGCTACGACCCGGAGTGGATTACTTACGTCTCCGCTTCGTGCCCGCTTCGGAATCGCTGCGCGCCTCGAGTACTACAGCGTTGAACTGCTGTCGACCATCGTCGAGCGCTCTGCAAGCATTTTAAATGTCGGAATTGAGTCCGACGCTGCTATTGAAGTTGCCCGACGCAGCCGCGGAACCCCGCGCATCGCAAATGCACTCCTTCGTCGCCTGCGCGACTTCGCTCAGGTTCGAAGTAAGACGGTGATTGACCTCGAGGTGGCACGATTTGGAATGGACGCACTTGACGTAGATGCCCATGGCCTTGACGAGATGGACAACCGCATTTTGACGACGTTAATCGACAAATTCCGTGGGGGACCGGTGGGCTTAAGCACGCTCGCAACAGCGGTAAGTGAGCAGGCTGAGACCCTCGAGGAGGTCTACGAACCCTACCTCATTCAAGAGGGCTACCTGGCGCGCACGCCGCGCGGACGAATGGCGATGGACAAAGCGTACAAGCACCTCGGCCGAACTCCGTCCGGAGGCCCTGACTTGTTTTCATGACCCGCACCGAAGCGACTGCGCTGCTGAAGTCCGAGGCAAAGCGCCTTGGGTTTATGGAAGCGCGTGTGGCGCAGGCTGAATTTTTAGCAGAGGAGGCTCCGCGACTTGAGCAGTGGCTCAAGCACGGCATGCACGGTAGCATGCGCTACATGGAAAACCACTTTGACAAGCGCTTGGACCCTAGGCTTCTGGTTCCTGGTGCCCAGTCCATAGTGAGCCTGGCGTTCAACTACTATCCGGAGCCTTCAGAGCTCGAGGGGGCTGATCGTCCGCGCGTGGCGCGCTATGCCTACGGCGAAGACTACCACCGCGTGGTTAAAGACCGACTTTTTGAACTGCTGGACGTGCTGCGTAGCGCTCTGGGTGACCTGGACGGGCGCTGCTTCGTCGACAGTGCCCCCGTGATGGAACGGGCATGGGCTGAGCGCAGCGGCCTCGGCTGGGTCGGCAAAAATTCGCTCATCCTTCGCAAGAATACGGGGTCCTACTTCTTTTTGGCGGAATTGGTTCTCGACTACGATTTTGTGCCGGACCTTCCGGTGGCCGATCACTGCGGAACCTGCACGCGCTGCATCGACGCCTGCCCAACCCAGGCCATTGTGGCGCCCAAGTTGGTCGACAGTGCGCGCTGCATCAGCCACGCGACGATTGAACTGCACGGTTCACTTCCGCGCGAAATGGCAGAGGCATTGCACCCGTGGGTGTTTGGATGCGACATCTGCCAAGAGGTCTGCCCGTGGAACCGTCATTCAGAGCCCCACCTCGAGCCCTTATTCAACCCCGGTTCGTGGGTGGAATGGTCGCTCGACGATTGGCGTGCAGCCAGCCAGTCTGCCTTTGACGCAGCCTTTGGGAAGTCCGCAGCCGCGCGTACGGGCTTGGAGCGGATTCAGCGCAACGTCGAAGCCGCATTTGGGTCCAAGGACCTGCTTACTTGACGTCGATCTGTACGGCCTGAAGCACCCGGTAGGTGCTGCGGTCGTACGCAATGGCCACCCAACGCATGTGGTGGGCGTCCCATCCGGCATCAAGCGTGGCCGACACGTCGTAGGTCGCCGTGCTTTGGGCCGTTGTAGTGCCCGCGGCCCACACTTCTTGCCCAAAGGGTCCCCATGGTGCACTGCGAAACACGTTGTAGTGGACGTAGTTGGCGTCGCGGGTTTGGTCGGGCATTAACTGAGGTGACACAATGCCTGATTCTTTAAGGTAGACCGCAAGGCCAACGGCGTTGGATTGGGTGGTCTGCGCCGCGAGCTCGAGGCGCACTGTAGCCACGCGCGACGTGCTGTCGTAGCCGCTGTACGCATTAAAAAGCACCTCAGGGGCCAGCGACAGTTCAGTGGCCGCCAGTGCCGTCCACGAGCTGTAGGTTTTTAAGTGGGCGTTGGTGGGGTAGTCGAGGCGATTGACCATTCCCAAGGGTAGGCCCCAAACAGTGAACAAGCTGGCAATATCATCGCCGTCCTCGGTGGTGAAGTCTGTGGGGTAGTCGGTCGAGACGGCCGTAAAGTTGGCTGGGCCCGCGTGAATGGCGAGGCCCACTACCTTGGCTGAACCGTAAAGGCTGTCGAGCTGCTTGAGCACTTTCGATGCCTTAGGGCAGTTCTTGCACTGGTGGCCCGTGAAGTCTTCAACGAGTACGGCCCGCTCGGTTTGAAGTACCGTGTCTCCGTTGGCCTCGGTAGATCCGCCCCCATTGGGGTTGCGGAAAGGTTCATCGATGTAGTCGCACGACGCGACCGCGGTGAGCGTAAGGGCGGCGAGAAAAAGGTTCCGCATTAGAATTGAGTCGTTAGCGATAAACTTAGGCCGTTGGACGGCGGAACCACGCGGCACACGCCACCTACGCAAAAAATGCCCTGCTGCTGGCGGCCGTAGCCAAGCTGCACGCGGGTTGGGCCGTCAAAGTGGACCACTGAAACCAAGGGGTAGTGGATGCGGCGCGACTCCGACGGGTGGCCGTAGTTGTAAATGTCTTGTACCGCGAGCACCCAATGCTCCGATACGGTCCATTCCGCCAAGGCCATGACCAATCCGCCGCGAAACCCTTCGCCGCCCGACCACTGGAACTCGGTGCGCAGGGTTTGATGGCGGGGTAGGGCGAACTGCTGTTCCCACACGACGGCTGGCACCACCAAGACGCTGTCGCTGTCGGGTGCGTTGAGAATGGCGTAGTCGTTGACCCCGTCGGCGAGCACCGACTTGTTGTACACAAAGCGGTAGGCGGTAAGCTGAGATTTGTACTTCGAGCTGAACTTGCGGCTGATTCCGAAGTTGACGTCGCGGAAGTACGGAATTTCACCCCACGTCATGGCGTCGCTCACGTAGCCCTGCGTGCCTTTGTCGCCAAAGCTTCCGTCCTCGAGGGGGCGGCGGTCAATGCTCTGCGAGGCGGCGATGCTGAGGGCGAGTTTGGTGCCGTACTTGCCTCCGAGTTTGGTCTTTTTCGGAATCAGGTAGTTGACGTCGAACTGGTAGCCCATCTCGCCATTGATTTGGGTCGCATAGGGGTAGAGGGCGGGCAGTGCGTAGGTGTGCAGGTTGCCCGTGGGCGGAATAAAATTCACCAACGCATCAAATTGCTGGGCGTTGCGGTCGGATCGAAAGCTGAAGTTGTCAATGCGCTTGACGGTCCCAAGAACGCCCAAGCCTTTGCGGCTGTAGGTGGCGGTGGCGACGAAGGCTTCGCCGGGCTTGTAGATGTACCCGTTGTCGAAGTTCGGGTCGTTGATCTTGTACGCGTACTCGGCCTTGAGGTCAATTCCGCGGTAGTTCGCACCGAGGCGGTAGGCCCACGAGCCCACGTTTGCCGGCAGGTTCAGCAATGGGTCGAATCCCCGCTGGAACTTTGAGACAAAGCTCGCCCCGACGTTAATGCCGAGCCCCATCTTGTCCAGTGCCGGGACTGCTTCGCGCAGCGCCCACTCTGCGTCCGTTCCGCGCAGAATTCCGTCGCTTTTGGCAAAGTAGACGCGCTGGCGGCCGATCACGCCCTTGAGCGTAAGCCCTTTGGGAAGGCGGGCGATAATGCGGCTTCCGTCCATTGCGTTGTCAAGGCCCAGACCGCGCTCTTCATAGGCGCGAAAGACCAAACCTTGCCCGAACTGCTCAAAAAAGTTACCCACGGTAATGCCAAACTTGCCTTGCTGCCATTGGGCGTAGCGGTACGTGATTCCCTCGCCACGGTATCCGGTTGGGAATCCAAGAATGGCATTTTGGTAGTTCTCGTAGCGCAGGCCCATGCGAAGGTTTCCGCGCTCGTAGGTAAACAGCGCCCAACCTTGGCCCAGCGCGCGCTCGTCAGGGTAGTAGTCGCCCGCGGGGTCCAGCACAGAGTCGCGCACGTACAGCTGTGCGTCCATTTGAACGACGGCCCGAAGGGTTCCACCCAAGGCATCAGTCTGCCCTGTTTGCGCTGCGGCGGAACCTGCGGTCGCCAGCGCCACAATTACTGCAATTCGGCGCATGGCTTACTTGAGCTTGCGAACCTCAGCGACGAGCACTTCTTCTTCGCCCGGTACGTACTTGTTGGCCTGCCATACGACTTCACCCGCTCCATTGAGCAAGAACGTGTGGGGAACGTTGTTAACGCCCATGGCGCGGCGAAGGTCGCTGTTCGGGTCGAGGACAACCGTGTAGTCCCAGCCCTGGCCGGCTACAAAGGGCCCAACCTTGGGGCTCGTGCGGGAATCGTCGATGCTCACCGCGACCAACGTAACACCCGTCTCTTCGTGCAGGTCGTCGAAGTGCTCAGCCATTGCATTCAGTTCGTTGATGCAGGGTTTGCACCATGTAGCCCAAAAGCTGACAATCATGGGCTTGCCTTCCTCGCGGAGGCTGTTCAGCTCTGTTTTGCTTCCGTCGAGCTTCAGAACAGATACGTTCGGAATGGACTGCGCAGATATAAGAGTGGCCGAAGCCACCAATAGGGCGGTGAGCAAGGTTTTCATGTGCTCAAGGTACGCCAGGGTGCGGGGCTTGGCCAAGTCCGAAGGACCCACAAAAAAAGCGCC
>JBIPMA010000205.1:0-2690 GCA_044369335.1 Schleiferiaceae bacterium
TTACTAGTGTAACTGGCTACATGCTCACCAACGAGCCAACCTTGCTAGCCTTGCCAACCTCGCTAACCTCGCTAACCTCGCTAACTGGCCAACGAGCTAACCTTGCCAGTCTCGCTAACCTTGCTAACTGGCTGATTCGACCGTCACCACATTGCCTTCGCGGTGCGTGATGCGTACTTTGGTGTCGGCCGCGAAGTCGCGGGCTGCCTCAAAGGCCCAGCTATCGCCGTCGATCTTGACGTATCCGCGGTGGCCGGCGGTAACGGCGGACTCTACACGGCCGACCGCTCCGATCAGGGCATCGTGGTTGGTTTTGGCTCCGGTCGCGGCGAACCACGTGCGCAGCAGGGGCCGGAGCAGCCAGAGGGACAGGCCGCTGAAGATGGAAAACAGGACGAGCTGGATCTCGATGGACCAGCCGAAGGCTGCTCCGGCCGAGGCGCCAGCGGCGCCCACCGCGAGGCAGGCCAGCAAAAATCCGGGAGTGAAGACTTCGAGAAGCAGAAGTATGGCGGCGGCGATCAGCCAAATGGTCCAGGTCATGACTTAGATTTTCGGTACTGACCTAAGATAAGCACTAGCGAGGTAGCGCTGAGGATGGCTCCGGCCACAAAGGGGGCTCCGGGAAAATAAATGGGGGCTCCGGCCTCGGTGAAGGTCGCAAAAATGGTGGTCATGAGGGGAGGACCCACGATGCTCGTCGCGCTCATCATGCTGCTCATGGCGCCCTGGAGCTCGCCTTGCTCGTTCTCGGGGACTCCGTTGCTCAGCAGACCTTGAAGGGCGGGGCCGGCGAGGCCTCCGAACGCGTACGGAATCAAGAAGGCGTAGAGCATCCACTGCTGCTGGACCAGCGCAAAGAGAATGAGGCCCACCACGTTGCAAATCATGCCCACGATGAGGGTACGCCAGGGGCCGAGGGCGGGAATCGCCTTGCGGATCAGGAAGCCCTGCACAAAGGCGCTGAGGATTCCGACGGCTCCGAGCGAAAGGCCGATGTCTTTGGGAGACCAATTGAATTTTTCAATAGTGAAGTAGGCCCAGGTGCCCTGCACGGCGTGGCTCGCGATGTACAAGAACACGAGCGAACCAATCAAGCCGACCACCCGGGGGTAGCGCTTGAGGGCCACAAGGGTGCCGAGCGGGTTGGCGCGCTTCCATTCAAAGGCGCGTCGGCGGTCGGCAGGAAGCGATTCCGGAAGCACAAAGTAGCCGTAGGCCATATTCAAAAAAGTTAGCGCAGCCGCCACAAAGAAGGGAACACGTGGCCCGAGTTCGCCCAAAATTCCGCCCGTGACCGGGCCGATGATGAATCCGAGGCCAAAGGCGGCTCCGACCAAACCAAAGTTCTGGGCGCGCTTCTCTGGTGGCGAGACGTCGGCGATGTAGGCAAAGCCGGTGGTGAAGCTGGCTCCGAAAATGCCCGAAACCACGCGGGCCACGAACAGCCAGGCCAGGGTCGGAGCAAACGCCAGCACGAGGTAGTCGAGGCCAAATCCGAGCAGGGAAAGCAGCAGCACGGGGCGGCGGCCGTAGCGGTCGCTCAGCGCCCCCACCAGGGGAGCAAACAGAAACTGGAAGAAGGCGTAGGCGAACAGCAGCCATCCGCCGTAGCGCGAAGCCTCAGACACGTCGGCCCCGGTGAGCTCCTGAATGAGCTGGGGAATGACCGGAATGATGATTCCCAGCCCGACGATGTCGAGCAGCAGGGTCACAAAAATGAAGCCCACTGCGGCGGGGCGCGCGGAATTTGCCATGCGCAAACCTACGCGTTTTTAGCCTTGGCTTTTGAGGAGCTCCTTGATTCCGCCCAGGGAACTGAGCACGCCGCTGGCCTCGTAGGGCAAAAAGACGGTTTTGGTCTCGTTGCCCGAGGTCATTTGGTGGAGCGTTTCGAGGTACTTCTGCGCGATCAGGTACTGCACGGGGTCGCCGGCGTATCCCTTTACGGCTTCAGACACGAGGCGAATGGCTTCTGCCTCGGCCTCGGCCACGCGAATGCGCGCTTGGGCTTGGCCTTCGGCTTCGAGAATGGCGGACTGCTTCTGGCCTTCGGCCCGCTGGATGTCGGACTCGCGCTGTCCTTCGGCCGTCAAAATTTGGCTGCCCTTCTCGCCCTCGGCCTCGAGGATGGTGGCGCGGCGGTTGCGCTCGGCGCGCATCTGCTTTTCCATCGCGTCGCGGATCGCCAACGGCGGATTGATGTCCTGAAGTTCGACGCGGTTCACCTTCACGCCCCACTTGTTGGTGGCGTCGTCGAGGATGGCGCGGAGCTTGGCGTTGATGGTGTCGCGGCTGCTCAAGCACTCGTCGAGGTCCATTTCGCCGACGACGTTGCGCAGGGTCGTTTGCGTCAGTTTTTCGATGGCGTTCGGAAGGTTTCCGATTTCGTACACCGACTTGAGGGGGTCGACGATTTGAAAGTAAATCAGCGCGTTGATTTCGGTGACGACGTTGTCGCGCGTAATCACGTTTTGCTTCGGAAAGTCGTACACGTTTTCGCGCAGGTCGATGCGGTCTTGGAGCTTGAAAATGCTGATGATTTCGCCGTTAAAGCCCGTTTCGGTGTAGCGCCAGTTGATTTGGCGCGGACGGTCAATGACCGGAATGATGACGTTGATACCCGACTCGAGGGTGCGGTGGTATTTGCCCAGCCGCTCGACGATCATGGCTTCGGACTGCTTGACAAT
>JBIPMA010000207.1:0-2666 GCA_044369335.1 Schleiferiaceae bacterium
AGGGGCGACGGTTTGGGCAGTACTTGCCCGTTCGCCGACCCCAGGCCGAGCCACAGCAACATCATGGTTAAGAGCGAACGACGCATCGCGTCGAAGGTACAAAAGGGGCACGGCGCCCAACGCCCCGATTGAGCGAACGCGAGAAACCTAGAGGCCGTCGTCCTCGAAATCTCCGGCCGCCTGGCCGTCAGACATCAAGTAGGCCTTGAGGAAGGCGTCGAGCTCGCCGTCGAGCACCGAATCGGGATCGCTGGTCTCCACCCCGGTGCGCACGTCTTTGACGAGTTTGTAGGGGTGCAGCACGTAGTTGCGGATCTGGGACCCCCACTCGATTTTCTTTTTTCCCGCCTCGATTTCGCTGCGCTTGGCGTTGCGCTCTTCGATCACTTGCTCGTAGAGCCGCGACTTGAGGAGCTGAATGGCCTTCTCTTTGTTTTGCAGCTGCGAGCGCGTTTCGGTGTTCTCGATGACGATGCCCGAGGGCTTGTGGCGCAGGCGCACGCCCGTTTCGACCTTGTTCACGTTTTGCCCTCCGGCCCCGCTGGAGCGGAACGTGTCCCACTCAATGTCGGCCATGTTCACCTGAATGTCGATGGTGTCGTCGACCAGCGGATACACATAAACGCTCACGAACGAGGTATGGCGGCGTGCGTTGGAGTCAAACGGACTGATGCGGACCAAGCGGTGCACCCCGTTCTCGCCTTTCAAGTAGCCAAAAACGTATTCGCCTTCGATTTCGAGGGTTACGGTCTTCACGCCGGCCACGTCGCCCTCCTGAAAGTTCAGTTCGCGCACCTTGTGTCCGTTGCGCTCCGCCCAGCGCAGGTACATGCGCATCAGCATTCCGGCCCAGTCGCAGGACTCCGTTCCCCCCGCGCCCGCGGTCACCTGCAGGACGGCGCTCATTTTGTCTTCTTCGCCGCTGAGCATGTTGCGGAACTCCATGGTGCTGAGCTGTTCCTCGAGCTGCGCGACCGCCGCATCTACTTCAGATTCTTCGAGGAGCCCCTCGCGAAAGAATTCGACCGACGCCTCGACCTCGCCCATCTGCGCCTGAACGGCTTCGTAGCCCTGAATCCAGTACTTCAGTTCGCGGATTTTGCGCATGGTCTGCTCCGCCTTCTTGGGGTCGTCCCAAAAGCTCGGATTGCCCGTTTTTTCTTCTTCGTTCGCGGCAGTAATGCGCTTTTCTTCGAGGCGCAAGTAGCCTTTCAGGTCGACAATGCGCTGCTGGTAATCCTTAATTTTTTCGGGCGAAATCATGGCTGCAAAAGTACGCCACCCCCTACCTTCGAACCTATGAAACCTTTGACTGCTGATTTTCGCTCTGATACCGTTACGCGCCCCACTGAGGGCATGCTCCGCGCCATGGCAGCGGCCCCTGTTGGCGACGACGTCCTGGGTGACGACCCCACGGTTCAGCGCCTTGAGTCCGTGCTCGCCGAGCGCTTTGGCATGGAGGCTGGGCTGTTTTGCCCGTCCGGAACCATGACCAACCAAATCGCCGTGAACGTGCACACCCGCCCCGGGGACGAACTGATTTGCAGCAAGCTGGCCCACGTGTACAACTACGAGGGCGGCGGGCTGGCGTTCAACAGCGGGGTACAGGTTCGCGTGGGCGGCGACAACTACGGACGCCTTACTGCAGCCGATGCCGAAGCCCTGCTTCAGCCCATGGACAACGTGCACGCCGCCCCAACCCGCTTGGTGGTGGCAGAAAACACGTCGAACAAGGGCGGCGGAACCACACTTGGCATTGATTCACTTCGAGAGCTCGGAACCTTTGCCCGGCAGCACCACCTCGGCTACCACCTCGACGGAGCCCGCCTCTTTAATGCCCTCGTCGCAGACCGCGAGCAGCCCGAGGAATACGGACGCATATTCGATTCCATTTCTATTTGCCTATCCAAAGGCCTTGGTGCCCCGGTGGGTTCGGTGCTCTTGGGCTCTGCCGACTTTATTCGCGAAGGCCGCCGCATTCGCAAGCGCTTCGGGGGCGGAATGCGCCAAGCCGGATACCTCGCTGCCGCAGGACTCTACGCGCTGGAACACCACGTTGAACGCCTCGCTGAAGACCACGCCCGCGCCGCCTCACTGGCCACACACATGGCCCAGCTGCCCTACGTAGCCGAAATCAAGCCCGCGGCCACCAACATGGTGCTCTTTCGCCTGCAGGACGGCCTCGATGGTAGCGACCTGCTCGCCCACCTGAGCAGCTTCGGCATTCAGCTTATCGCCATGGACCGCTACTGGCTAAGGGCAGTCCTTCACTACGATGTGGGCGACGCAGAAGTTCAGCGCCTCACGGACGGACTGGCATCTTGGGAAATTTAGCCCTCCTGGAGCACCTGCAACGCACTAGACCGGTCAAATCCCCTTCGGTACGCCCAAGCCAAAAACTCTTGATCGTTAGGGTACTTTTCGCGCTGGCGCAAAAGGTATTCGTGAACCTCTTCAGCACTGAGCTCCGATAGTCCCAAACTGATGCATGCGCTCGAAACGCGTTTTGCCTGAAGGCCTTGGGCAATCTTGCGCGGCCCCCATCCTTTGATTCGGAACTTTCCACGGGCGTATGCACGGGCAAAGCGCTCTTCGTTGAGGTATCCTTCGGCCATCAGTTCGGCCACCAGATCAGCTTGCGCTTCGGGCAGCACCCCCATCAAGCG
>JBIPMA010000208.1:0-2665 GCA_044369335.1 Schleiferiaceae bacterium
GAGGGGAGTGGCTACGACCTGATGCGCTTTGCCCTTCCGGCCGATGCCGCGGGGCGAGAGGTGGCTTTTGTGCGCGGAACCGTAGACGGCGACCTTCCCGAGGACGGACGGCCGACCCAAATCCGCATCGAAAACCTCAAAACCAAGTCCAGCCAGTCGGTGGTGGTAGATGCCACGAGCCGAAGCTTCACCGCCGTAATCGCCCGCGAAGACCTTGCTTCGAGCGTTCTCGAGCTTGAGCACCCTGAGCTTGGATATACGGCCTTGCGCCTTGAAGAATACACCGAAGACGAAGAGATTCCGGCGTTGACGGCACGCAAAGCGGCGCCAGGAACCGAATTCGCCCTGCGTAGCATTCTCTTTCGAACCGCCAGTTCAGAACTCAGTCCCGAGGACCGACTCGCCCTTGAGGGCTTCGCGCGCTACCTGCAGCGCCACCCAGAATTCAAGATTGAAATCCAGGGGCATACCGACAATGTCGGAGCCGCGTCTGCCAACCTTGCACTTTCGCAGCAGCGCGCCCAGCAGGTCCTCGATCACTTGGTTGCATTGGGCGTAAATCGCGTCCGCCTAACTGCAAAGGGTTACGGAGCGACGCGTCCGGTGGCCGGCAACCAGACCGAAGAGGGGCGTGCGCGCAACCGCCGAACGGCCTTTGAAATCCTACCGTAGCCGCTTCACCACAGCCAGATCCCCGCACACTTAGGTGCAAAAAAAAACCGCTCGCGAATCGCGAACGGTCTTTGATGTGTGGTAGTGCGTCGGCTTAGTGACGGCGCTCCTTGATGCGTGCGCTCTTACCAGTACGCTCGCGCTGGTAGAAGATGCGTGCACGACGAACCTTACCAGTCTTGTTAACTTCGATCTTCTCGAGGTTCGGCATGTTCACCGGGAAAATGCGCTCAACGCCCACGGCGCCAGACATTTTGCGGATGGTGAAGGTTTCGGTCGCACCGGCGCCTACGCGCTGGATTACGTCGCCGCGGAAGAACTGCGTACGCGTCTTTTCACCTTCAACAATTTTGTAGTACACCGTGATGGTGTCTCCTGCTTTGAACGCAGGGAAGTCCTTCTTGGCGATGTAGGTCTCTTGGACGTACTTAATCAGGTCCATGGGATCAGTTTTAAACGTTCAAACTGCAACGTGCTTCACTTTGAAACAGAGGTTGGGTTTGCAAAATCCCCGTTGGCGTAGTTCCTCTAGGGGCGGCAAAGGTAGTAAAAAAACCTTTTTCTCAAATGCCTGCGCACTCTGAATACGAGCCGTTGACCTTGAGCGCTGTTTCAGCCTTCTTGCGCGCGACCCATACGTCCATGGTCTGCTGGCGGCGCTGGTTCTCGACGTACTGCTTGAGTAGTGCCAAATCCTGCTTGAGATTGGCTCGGTGTGGATCAATTTTGTTGCGAAGGTGAATCAACCGAAAGTACTCTTTGCCCTGTGGGTCGCGCACAAGCGAGGCTTCGCTGAGGTCGTTAACTTCAAGATTTTGGATCGCGTAAAAGATTCCGCGGTCGAGCTGGTCAAGGTTGAACGTCACGTCCATGGTGTTGGGGTTCAGCATGATTCCGCCGTTGAGCTTAGTCTCCTCATCTTCTGAAAAGCGCTCAGCCGCTGATTCAAAGCTGAGGGTGCCCGCCTTGATGGCGGTCCGGATGCTGTCCAAACGACCCTGCGCAATGTCAAGATCTTTTTGCTCCAGCTTTGGTTTGACCAAGATGTGGCGCAGGTCGAGCTCTTCGCCGCGTTTGGCCTGGAGTTGGACGATGTGGTATCCGAATTCCGTTTTAAACGGCTTTGAAATTTCGCCGACCTCAAGGTTGTACGACACCGCGTCGAATTCGGTTACGAATTGCCCGCGCTTGATGCCTTTGTACTCACCGCCGTTGCGGTTGGACCCGGGATCTTCAGAGTACAGGATTGCCATAGTGGAGAAGCTTGACCCGTTCAAAATGCGGGTGCGAAGCTGATCAAGGCGCTCAATCGCTTCCTGCTCAGATTTCGCACTGACCTTTGGGTTGATGATGATTTGAGCGAGCTCAACTTCGGTTCCGATGAGCGGTAAGGAATCGAGGGGTAAGCCTTTGATGGCATTCTCTACTTCTACCGGGGTGACCTTCACGTTTTCAGTGATGGTGGACTGCATACGCTGGGCCGTGAGCTGGTTGCGCATAAGCGGTCGCATTTCTTCTTTGATCTCGACGACCGACTTTTTGTAGTACTCGGTCAGGCGGCGCTCGCTACCGATTTGAGCGATGAGCTGCTCGAGGCGGCGCGAGATGTTGTCGTCGATTTCGGCATCGTCGACGACAACCGAGTCAATTGCCGCATGGTGCACCAGGAGTTTTTCGAGAATCAGTTCATTGAGCACTTCGCATTCGCTGCGGTCTTGCCCCTCGCGTTTGAGGGTTTCTTTCATGATGCTCACGTCGGACTGCAAAATGATTTCGTTGCCCACCACGGCGACGACACCGTCGGCAAGCACGGGTTGGGCGAGCGCTAAGGTTGCGGTTCCGAAGAAAAGGGCAAGGGCAGTCGTAAAGCGTTGGGGTAGGAGCATAGCGGCAAACTTACGGAATGAGAGGTGTTAGGCGCCTACCTGCGCATTTCGTGCCAAAAGTTCGCGGGCGAGGTTGAGGTAGTTCTCGGCTCCGGTCGACGCGGCGT
>JBIPMA010000156.1:0-3511 GCA_044369335.1 Schleiferiaceae bacterium
TACATCCATGTACAAGTGAGTAAACACAGAACCGGCGACAATGAGGTCAGCGGGCTGACCATCCCAAGGCTGGGCGCCCCATTGGGCTTGCTGAAAGGCCATTGCCGCGGCTTTGGGATCGTAGACCCAACGCATCGCATTGGGGAATTCCACCGCTAAAAAGCGTCCGACCCGGCCGTATCCGCCGCCAAAGTCCAAAATGCTTTGGGCGTTGGGGGCTGCGGACTTGGCGACCTGGGCGAGCTCGCGGCCTGTCGTAAAGTACTCGGATGCGGCGCGGGTCCAGGATCCGCCCGAAGCACTCAACGGGTAGCGAAACATCGCGTCCGCGCGGTGAATGGCCGTGACCACGCCGTCCAAGCCCTCGGGAAGCCAGGGCAGGTGAAGCGTTTCAGGCAAGTGCTGCTGCTGCACGGCCGCCAAGGCGTCCACGCGGCGTCGCAGGACGTCAATGGCGTCGCGGTTTTCGCCGATACCCGACTTGTTTTGAATCCATTGTTGAAGGCGCTTGAGCACAGAAAGTATCTTTGGAACGGCCAAAGTACGCCAACTCTACAACCCAAATGAAGTACCATGTCTACTGTTCGCCTTGAAGTCCGTGACCGCGTTGCCTTTTTGACCATTGACCGCCCTGAGGCGCTCAACGCACTGAATGCGCCCACCATTCAGGCCCTGCACGAGCAGGTAGAATCCCTGGATGCCAACGACGACGTTCGGGTGGTGGTCGTTACAGGCGCGGGCCCCAAGAGCTTTGTGGCGGGCGCAGACATCGCTGAGTTTGCCAGCTATAGCCCCGAAGAGGGCAAAGCGCTCGCGCAGCGCGGCCACGAGCTGCTCTTTAATCGAATTGCCCAGGCCCGCAAGCCCTACATCGCGGCGATTAATGGGTTTGCCTTGGGCGGCGGATTGGAGTTGGCCATGGCCTGCCACGTGCGCTTGGCGTCGTCGTCGGCCCGCATGGGCTTGCCTGAGGCTTCGCTTGGGGTGATTCCGGGCTACGGCGGAACCCAACGCCTCGTTCAGCTCGTCGGCAAAGGACGCGCCCTTGAGATGATGTTCAGCGCGGGCATGATTGACGCGGCAAAGGCCGAGTCTTGGGGTCTTGTCAACGCGGTCCACGAGCCCGACCAACTTCTCGAGGCTGCCGGAGCTATGGCCCGTCAGTTTATCAAAGCCTCAGGAGATGCCCAGGCCGCCATCATACGGACGGTAAATGCCGCCACAGAGAGTGGGCCAGGTTTTGCTGCCGAGATCGAAGAGTTTGGAGCTCGCTTTGCAACCGCAGAATTTACCGAAGGCACCACCGCTTTTCTCGAAAAACGCAAGCCAAGTTTTTGAGTGTGCGTTAGGTAGCGTCTTTGTACTAAATTGACGCCACCTAAACGCAATGAACATGTCTTTTCTCGTGATCGAACATGCCGTCTACTCATTCGGTACTTCTGGGTGGTGGGGCGGAATCGCCATTTTTGCGGCCTACGCCGCGATCGTAATCGGGGCAGCCCGCACCTGGAAGGGCGAAGAGCTTCGGATCTTTGAACGCTGGTGGGGTTATGCCTTAGCGGCCCTTTTGGTGACGAAGCACCTCTACCTCTACCAAGCCGGCCTGTGGAACGTCCACGACAACCTCGAAATGCACCTCTGCGGCTTTAGCAGAATTTTGAGCATTTTGCTCTTGGCTTTTGGTGCCCGCTGGGCCTTTTATCCTTTGTTCTTTTGGGGCGTCGTTGGCGGGTTTCACAGCTTGCTCACCCCCGAACTCACGAGCGGAGACACGCCATTTATGTACGCCGAATACTACATCGTTCATGGTGGAATCATCATTATCCCCCTCTACTTCGTCTTTGCGCGTGGCTGGATGATCGGCAAGTGGACCTGGGCTAAGGTTCTTGGAATCAACGTGCTTTTAATGGCGCCTGTCGGCTTAATCAACTACCAAGTCGACGCCAACTACATGTTCTTGTGCCAGCGCCCCATGGTCGACAACCCCTTCATCATGGGCGATTGGCCATTCTACATTTTCGGATTCGTGGCTGCTGGAGCGCTGCACTACGGCGTACTCACTCTGCTTTTTTGGAAGCGCATTAATAAAGCCGCCTAATGGGAGAGTGGGACATGGTCGTCGTCGAGGTCGGCGGACCAATTTGGTGGGCCGGCTACGGTATCCTCGCCTTATTTTTTCTGGTCTTTTTCACCGTGGCGCCCCGTGCGGGCCACCCTAAGTTTGCCCAGTGGGAAAAGATTCTAGGCTGGACCATTCTCGCCAACCAGTCGTGGTACTGGTGGATGGCGTTGGCCGACGGAACCTTTAACGTCCGCGAATCGCTACCCCTTCACATGTGCAGCTTCAGCCAGTTTTTGCTCTTTGCGCACCTGGTGCTCAAGCAAAAATGGGCCTTGCCGCTCGTGGCCTTTTGGGGACCTTTGGGTGGAATTCAAGCGTTTCTCACCCCCGCGCTCGAGTCCTCGACTACCATCGGCTATGTCACCCAGTTTTACACGGCGCACTCTTCGGTAGTGGTGATTCCGCTCTACCTCATTGTGCGCGGTGGAGCCCGCCTGCCGCGCGCTCTTTTTTGGCGCGTGATTGGCATGACCAACCTCGTAGGATTTGGAATGATGGCGGTAAATGCCGCCCTCGGATCCAACTACTGGTATGTCAACCAGCCGCCGCCGGTGGACCACCCACTGGTGCAGGGCGCATGGCCCTACTACCTCATTGGAATCGAGGGGGCGGTAGTCGTGCTTTTTGCTGGGCTGTTTATGCTCCTTCGGGGTTACCGAGTAGACGCAGCGCCTCACGCCGGCTGAGCCCGCTAAGCCTCGGATGGGCGTCGACCCACTGCCGCACCCACCGCGGGTTGGTTTTGCTGTAGTCGCGCAGCGCCCAGCCTATGGCTTTGCGGTGAAAAAACTCTGTGGAGTGAACGTGCGCACTCAGCGCCTCGTCGAGCCATTCGGTTCGGGTTTCGCCCTTAAATCCCAGTTGGGCAATCATGGCTGTGCGGTTTAACCAAAGGTTTTCGTGGTATACCCACTGCTGTACGGTGGGCCAAACCTCCTCGGGGTAGCGTCGAAGCAGTACACCAACCCCGTGTACCGCCAAGGTGTCGACGCTGTCCCACCAACTGTGGGTGGTAATCCATCGCTCAAGGGCCGGCAAGGCTTCGTAGGGCATCCAGTGCTTGGATTCGGATTTAATTAGGTCGAGCGCGACGTACTGTGCCTCTCGAAAGGACTGGTTCCATAGGTGGTCTACTGCCCTAATTGCATCGGACGTTTGTGGCCGTTCCGCCCAGTGCGCCCGCTGAATTTCGGCCCTCAAGGGTTTCGGTACGCCCAAAAACGCGAAGTGGTCCTTCATATAGGCGGACATGACGGCGGCCTGTGGAGGGTTTTGAGCCATAGACAGGCGCGAGCAAGTCACCGAGGCCCAATGTGTTGCAACCGATGATGTATAATTAGTCATTTCCTAACGGTTTTTGTTTGGAATGTGTGTATTTTTGGCCTATGC
>JBIPMA010000083.1:0-5679 GCA_044369335.1 Schleiferiaceae bacterium
TAAATGGCAACTTTAGCCTCGGAAACACGGGCTTCACGTCACAGTACACCAACAATCAGTTCTCGATTTGGAACGAGGGCACGTACGCCGTCGGGCCCAACCCGAATGCCGTTCATGCGAACTTTGGAACATGGGGTGACCATACGACCGGAACGGGTAACTACATGATTGTCAACGGTTCCATTCTACCGAACCGCACCATTTGGCAGCAAACCGTGACCTTTCCGGGCGGAGCCCAAGTGACCATGTCGTACTGGGTCCTCAGCTTGGCCCTGCCCCCAGGAAGCCTCAGGGTGATGGTAAACGGAACCCAGGCGGGCACAGCCCAAGCCGCTCCGTCCACCATTGGAACCTGGAGCTTGCGCACGCAAACCTTTACGGCGCCTGCGAATGGCGTGTGCACCATTGCGCTTCAGGCGGTAACGACGGCAGGGTCGGGCAACGACTTTGGCCTCGACGACATCAGTTTCTCGTACGCCTGCACGGCGAGCAAGCCGGTGTGGCTGGTTCCAAACCCAAAACCCAACGCACTTGCCTGGGTAAACCGCACCAGCGGCTGCGAGCCGCTCTGCGTGACGTGGCACGATGTGAGCAGTGTCCCTGGCGGCCAAGTGGCGGCACGCTTGTGGGATTTTGGCGACGGTACCACGGATACCGCCAAGGATCCGCAGCACTGCTACGCGGTTCCGGGCACCTACCAGGCGACGCTTACCGTGTGGTCCGATTCGGGATGTGTGGCGACAGCCACTGCGCTTCCGCCTGTGACGGCGCATCCACAGCCGGTGGTGGATGCGTTCTGGTCCATTCCGGGCGGAACCTGGTCCCGCGACACCAGTTTACTTATTCCCTACGACAACCCCACCCTTGCGCTTACGGTAGGTTTGGATTCATCTGTGAGTCCGTGGACCTTGTCGCCTGGATCGTCGATGTGGGTGGACTGGGGCGACGGCCCGCGTGAGGTTCGGGGATTTGGCGGTTCCGGCCCGCCCCAACTGGTGTTTAGCCACACCTTTGCGCCCCAAATCCGCTACGAAATCTGTGTCGGACTTCAGACGAGTCAAGGATGTGCAGATACGCTTTGCTTTACGGTGCTTGGTAGCCCTGGAATGGAGCTTCCCAACGTGTTTACACCCAATGCAGATGGTCGTAACGATCAGTGGGCTCCCAACTATATTGCCGTGGATTGGGCTGAGTGGGAAGTGCGCAACCGCAACGGTGCCGTGATGGCCACCGGCTCCCGACCCGAGGATTTTTGGGACGGGACCTACCACGGACGCCCCGCCGCCGACGGAGTTTACTTCGTGATCGCCAAAGCTAAGAACGTGAATGTGCTGGACCCCGTGGTACTGACCACGGCGCTGCATTTGGTGCGCTAGGCTAAACCCCTAAGAGTTCCGCGATTCCATGAAGGCCCTTGTAGCTGCGGGTTGCAGGCGTCATGGTTGCAAGGCTGGCGACAATTCGCGCACGGACTTCATCAGAAAGTTCGGTCCATGGCGTCATTGAAACTCGGACGCTAAATCCAGCCCAAGCTTCGCCAAGTGCTTGAATGACTTGGAATTCCGTGCGAAAGTATACTTCGTCCATACAGCGAGTGGGTGGCCGAGGATAGTCGGGATGCTGGCTTAACGATGGCAATGAGGTGAGGGTCCAGACACCGCGTTCAAAACAGGCTCCGGGTCGCGACATAGCCGCGCTGATGCCCGCACTAGCCGCGCGAAGGGCATCGCCGTCGGCGACTGGGGCATGAATTGAGGCAAAGTCGAGTCCGAGCTTTGCCGTGGGTCGAAATCCGCTGGGAAAGGCAAATGCAATCGCCTTGAGGACGCCGCGGTGGAGCAGAGCGATGTCTTCGGCGCACGATAATGCGAGCTCTTCAAGGGAGGCTTCAGAGTGGCCGAGGTGCGCGGCCAATAGTTGGATTCCGTCGGCCGCATCGTCCGTTGCACCAATAAGGTCAGTGCCAAGGGGACCGTTGAATTCAGTCAACTTCCGCTCGCGTAGCGAAGCCGAAGGGCGAGTGCTGAACAGTGCGGTAGAACGAATAAGGTCGGGACCCACGCTAAACGGAATGCGAATGGGGTCCATTCTGGACTTAGTCGAGCAGGATGACGCGCTGGCTTGCGATTCCCTGGGGCGAAGAAGCGCGAAGAAGGTACACGCCAGACTGCAGTCCAGAAGTGGGAATTTCGGATTTGCCCGTGCGAACAACTCGACCGTTCATGTCGATGAGCTCAAGGCGGTCAATTGATCCTACTGTGCTGCAGCGCAGTGTAGATCCGCGCGGAGCTGGATTCGGCACCACGTCTATGCGCAAAGGAGCGAATTCAGCTGCATGAAGCTGGCTGGCATCAATAACCTGTAGGGTCCATCCAGAACCCGTTTTGAACACTAAGAATCCAGTGCTGTCAATGGTCAGTGAGTCGCAGTACGTGTCGGTGCAGGTCAGTCCGTTTGAAGTGGTGGTCGCTGCGGTAAGGCACACGTAAAAACTACCAGGAGCACTGTAGAAATGGCTGGGAAAAGGGCCAGTCGCGGTTCCGCCGTCGCCAAAGTCCCAGGCATAGGCGGTGGAAGTTGTCGCAGCTGGGCCTGAATAGGCTACCGAAGACGCATTGACAAGGTAAACCATGCCCGCTGCCGCTTGGTTGGAATCAGGATAGAACAATGCGTTGCAGCTAAGTACAGTTCCGCTACCGCTGCCGTTCGCACAAAGTACAAACGGACTGTTGATGGTGAGTACCGAACCGGTGTTAGGACTGTAGCTAAAGGTGTTTGAGAGTGTCGCCCCGTTGCAATCAGTGGTGGATACCATGACCGTTCCGATCACTCCAGGCAAGAGCAGAGAGTCACCAAAAAAGCCCGAGCTCGACGTGGTATAGGTGTTGGTGAAGGCGATTCCCGAAGTGCCCGGTGCGGGGGCAGCCGTTACGGTTACGAGTTGGTTGGCGACGGGGGCTCCCGCAGAGTCGGTTACATTTCCAAAAAGGAGGCCGACCACGCTTTGCGCGTGGGTAAAGAGACTGCTAACCGTGAATACTAGGGCGATGAGTTGCTTCATGCTGCAAACCTACGCTTTTGAAATTGCTGCGGCAATGCCGCTTTTCGAGCGAATACAACGGGGGGTAGCATGTTTAGCACTAAAATTGCATGAATTCTGCGTTAGGCAAACTTTATCCGTGCATTTTCTCAAACAAGTACTCCCGTACGTACGTGCCGCCAGCTTTATGTTCGGCGTCGGAATCACTTTGCGCGGACTTGCGCAGGCACCTGCACCGACTGAGGACACTCTGGACCTGCGTGAAGTGGTGATTTCTGCAGCGAGGTGGAAGCAAACGGCCGAACATATTCCGTCTCAAGTCGCGGTGGTACTCCCCAAGCAGATTGCCCAGTTTCAACCCCAGACGGCAGCGGATTTACTCAGCATTTCGGGTAAAGTCTTCATTCAAAAAAGCCAGCAGGGCGGCGGAAGCCCCATGATTCGAGGATTTGCCACGAACCGACTCATCTATTCGGTGGACGGAGTGCGCATGAATACCGCCATCTTTCGCGCCGGAAACATTCAAAACGTCATCAACCTCGACCCCTTTGCGATGGACCGCGCTGAAGTGGTATTCGGCCCTGCCAGCGTGATGTACGGGAGCGATGCCATCGGGGGCGTCATGAGCTTCACCACCCTTCAACCAGTGGTCGGAACCAAAGGCATCCACGGCAGCGCGCAAGCACGCTACTCGTCGGCAAACAGCGAGCAAACGGGACATGTGGACGTGCGCTACAGCGGCCCTAAGTGGGCGGGAATCACGAGCCTGAGCCGTTGGGACTTTGGTCATCTGCGCCAAGGCAGCCGTGGCCCAAAGGACTACATCAAGGCCCGCTATGTAGAGTTGACACCCGATGGCGATGTAGTTCGCATTCAGAATGATTCCTTGCTTCAGATTCCGACGGGCTATACCCAACAGAATCTAATGCAAAAGCTCGTGTATGTGCCCGCCGCGGGTTGGGAACTTCAGTACGGACTTCATCATTCGGCGACGTCCGACTACGGGCGCTACGACCGCCACAACCGGGTCCGCAATGGCTTGCCACGCTACGCAGAATGGAACTATGGACCGCAGCGCTGGACCATGAACAATCTGGCGCTTCGGCGCGAAGCAAAACGTCGCTTTGCCGATTTGTGGACGCTTCGCGTAGCGGCGCAGCGGTTCGAAGAGTCGCGCATCGATCGCGTCTTGAACTCGCCAGAACGCACGACGCAAACTGAACGAGTCGGGGCCTATTCCGTCAATTGGGACGCCACCAAAGAATGGAGCGCTACGCACACTGTTTTTTACGGAGCCGAGGGCGTTTGGAATTCGGTGAACTCGTTCGGCGTGGTAGAAGATGTGCCCAGCGGACTACAGACGGTTACCCATTCTCGCTATCCTCATTCGACGTGGTATTCAGTCGGTATGTATGCTACCGAGGCCTGGGCTGTAACGCCAAAGACCACGATTACAAGTGGCATTCGCGCCAACGCCGTGGGCTTGGACGCGGACTTCTCTCAGAATTTGGACTTTTTTCCGCTTCCGTTTGCCACGGCTCAGGTTCGTGATGCAGCAATGACTGGAAGTTTTGGCGCAACCTACCGCCCCACTGCGGACTGGATCATCAAGGCGAATCTTGGAACTGCCTTTCGTGCCCCCAACGTAGACGACCTCGGAAAAATTTTTGATTCGTCGCCTGGAATGGTGGTTGTTCCGAACGACAACCTCAAGTCAGAATACGCGTACAATGCCGACGTGGACGTCGCGAAGCTGTTCGGAACGTGGTTGAAAGTCGATGTGGCGGCATATGCTACCCTTCTCGAGAATGCCTTAGTACGGCGCCCCTACACGTTGGACGGGCACGACAGCATCATGTACGGCGGAGAAATGAGCCGGGTTGAGGCCGTGCAAAACGCCGCGATCGCCCGAGTGGTGGGTGCTTATTTCGGAATGGAAGCACGCCTTAGCAAGACCTGGTCCACAAAGCTTTCGTACAACGTACAGCGCGGGGTCGAGGAACTAGACAATGGGGAGCTCAGCCCTTCACGGCATGCGGCACCTGGCTTTGGGTTGGGTCGTTTGACCTATCAAAAAGGGAAGTTCCGCGCGGACCTCACCTCGCAGTTTCAAGCGGCCCGAAGCAACGACGAATTGGCCTGGGAGGAGCGTGCCAAGACCGAGATTTATGCGCTTGACGCCGAAGGAAACGCCTACAGCCCCGCGTGGTACACGCTCAATGCACGTGCAAGTATGGAGCTCAAGTACGGAGTGACCCTGAATGTGGGCCTTGAGAACATTACGGATCAACGCTACCGCCCCTACAGTTCGGGAATTTCGGGGGCTGGCCGAAACGCAGTAGTCGCACTTGCCGCGCGGTTTTAGTGCACGCTGAGTGCCGGCTTAATGCGTTCCCCAATGAGCTGGATGCTACGCAGCAGTTTTTCGCGCGGGAGTTCCGCGTTGTCCATCTGAAAGGTCACGCGGTCGACGCCACCAAGCGCTGCAGCGTGACGCAGAATCTTTTCACCAACTTCGTCGGGGTCGCCGACGAGCAGGGCACCTGTTAGGCCATTTTGGGCGTCAAAGCGCTCGCGCGACACTGGCGGCCAACCGCGTTCGCGGCCGATGCGGGTAAAGGTCTTGGCATAGCCTGGAA
>JBIPMA010000209.1:0-2642 GCA_044369335.1 Schleiferiaceae bacterium
GATTCCGACATATGTCACCGGAACGCCCGCCTCAGCGGCCGCCTTAAACATACCCATGCGCACGGTGGTCGGCAGCACGCCATCAGTGGTGCGCCCCTCAGGGAATACAAACGCACTGCGCTGGGCCCTCAGTGCGCCAATGAGGCACGGAACAATGCGCTTGCGAGATTCAGGGCACTTGCGGTGAACCCAGACGGTGCCAATCGCTTGAGCGGCCCAACCTACAAATGGAAACCATTTGAATTCACGTGCCGCTACGATCGCGGTGGGACGGCGATCGTAGCACAAAAAGATGTCGAGGTACGAGGGGTGGTTGCCCATTAAAATGCTCGGTTCATCGGGCAGGTTGCCGATGCGTTGCACTTTGAGGTTCAAGGTGTGGTGCATGGCCCCGATCCAACCCAAAAAGTAGCGGTGAGCCCGCCGCGGTCCGCCAACAAGGCGAATCAGGGGCAAGCTAAGCGCCAGTGCCGCAAAGAGCCAGCAGGCCGCGGACAAGCGCCAAATCGCGCGAAGTGAAGACATTAAGATGCGTTTAGGTTGGCCTAAGCTAACAAAAACTATTCGGCAAACCGTGCAACCTTAGTGTAGGATGTACGCAAAAAATGCAAGTGACGCAGGTACTGCATCGAAGTCATTGAAGAGGGGTATCCTGCAACAATGATATTGCCTAATGTTCCGCGTCAGTCATAGGGCTAACGAGCCAACCTTGCCAACCTCGCCAACGAGCCAACCTCGCCAATTAGGGCATGAAACTCGGATCCGCAATCGCCCCCCGCAGCTCGCGTGCGGCTTTGGCGGCGAGAGCAGAGCGCACCTGGTCGCGCATCGTCGGAACCACCGACGGGTCAAAGCGCGTGCGAAAGCGCCCGTCGAGCGACGACTTCGAACCGCGGTTGACGCGGTCGCCGGGCTTATCTTCTTGAATGCTCGACCACTGGCCCGGGTAGAGGTTGCTGGCGTCGCCGCTGTATTCCGCGCTGGCAATGATGCGCTCCATCTGCTCTGAGACTTCGCGCTGGCTCAAAATGCGGTTGTCCTGCACGAGCTTGGCGTTGAGGGCACCGCGCACAAAGACCCGGTAGTCGACGTCGTAGTAGAGCACCTTGATGAAACGCTCCTCTTTTTTGGTCGTGCCGTCGGGCTGCTTGACATCGTAGGTCTCGCGTCGGTAGCCCTGGCGCTCGTAGCGGGTCATGGTGCCCGGAACCTCAGTCCAGTCCGTCATCTCGAGCTCAATCACGTAGTCGGGCTGGGTCGTGGCTGCAAAACGTGCACGTTCAGACCAGTCAACCCACTCAATAAACGGATCGTTGAGCGCGCGCACCTGGCTGAACAGCTCGCCCCTCAGTCCCACGGCGAGGTCCATCTCTTGGCGGGTGGGGGCAATGACGTCGCGCAGTCCTACGGTCACCCGGCCGGCGGCCACGGCCGAATCCATGAGGGCACGGCTGTCGCGGTACGGAACCCCAATTTTTGCCTCCATCGCCGTAAACTGGTCGTGGGCCCCGCGCCACATTCGGTTTTGAAGGCGGCGCAGACCCTCTTGGTACATGGGGGTGGCCACGGCTTCGCGCCACTCGCCGCGCAGCACCTCGTTGTCTGGATCGTACTTCAGCGCTTGGGCGAGCAATCGCTCGGCTCCGGCGTAATCCTGGGCAGTTAGGGCAGAGGCCCCTTCGCGGCGCAGCTTGGCCACATGACCCGCACGGGCGCTCGCGTACTCGCTGGCGGCTTCGGCCGTGCCGGTGAGGAGCACCCCTGCGCGGTTGGCGCGGTCCTCAAGGTCTTTGGCGCGCACGTAGGCGTCGAGTGCGCCGACGGTTTCACCTGCTTCGTTGAGGGTACGGAACTCAGCCACTTGACGGGCCACTTCGCGGGTACCGAGGCGCTTGACTTCGGCAGCGGCGTTGACATTACTGCGCTTGGCCTCGAGGGCCTCCAGGGCCGAGATGGTGGCCTCGTACGACAGGCCCGACTCTTCGAGCTTGGCGCTACGGCGCAGGGCTTTCTGGGCGGGCGAACATGAAAAAACCGCACCAGCCAGGGCTAGTGCGGTTACATAAAGGTAAGTGGTACGGCGCATACCTGCGAAGGTACGTCGCCCCAGAATTAACCCAAGTAGGTTTTGAGAATCTTGCTGCGAGAGGTGTGCTTGAGTCGGCGAATCGCCTTCTCTTTGATCTGGCGCACGCGTTCGCGGGTCAAGTCAAACTTTTCGCCAATCTCTTCGAGCGTCAACGGATGCTGTCCGTTGAGCCCAAAGTAAAGGCGAATCACGTCGCCCTCGCGGGGCGTCAAGGTCGCAAGCGAACGCTCGATCTCGGTGCGGAGCGAGTCCACCATCAAGTCGTCGTCAGGATTCGGACTGTCGTCGGAATTCAGTACGTCGTACAAGTTGCTGTCTTCACCCTCAACCAGTGGAGCGTCCATGGACACGTGGCGGCCGCTGTTGCGCAGCGACTCCTTTACGTCCATTTCGCTCATTTCGAGCTTCGTGGCAATCTCTTCGGCACTTGGCGGACGCTCGTGCTGCTGCTCGAGCGACGCATAGGCCTTATTGATTTTATTGATCGATCCAATCTTGTTCAGCGGAAGGCGCACAATACGGCTCTGCTCGGCCAAGGCCTGCAAAATCGACT
>JBIPMA010000210.1:0-2636 GCA_044369335.1 Schleiferiaceae bacterium
GCCCACGAGATTCCGGCCCTTGGACGCGCCAACGGCATGCCGATCTCATACTTTGCCCCCAACGGTACTTGGCACTTGATTTACGGCGAACAAGATTCCACGAAGTCGTGGGTGAGCCATGCCACTTCGACCGACCGCGGTGAAAACTGGAGCCAACCCTCCCGCCTACCCGTTCCCGACAGCATTCGGCACCATTTTATGCCGTGGTTTGCCATCGACGCCTCGAACGGTGCCCTTCACGTGCTGGCCTACGGTCAAACGGCCTCTATGCGCACCCAAGCATGGGTTCACCGTTCTGACGATGGCGGAACCTCGTGGTCTGCAACAGCCCTGAGTACGCCCTTTACCCCAACACCCAAGCGATTCTTTGGCGACTATTCAGGTATCGCGGCGCGAAACGGCGACGTTCACGCAATATGGACAGAGCAGCGCGAAGGCGTGAATGAGTTGGTCTACGGTCGCTTTGCTGACCCCGCATTGGACGAAACCTTTGTAAACACTCCGACCAAAAAGCGACGCAAAAAGTGAACCTCCTCCTCGCGTCGACCTCTACGGTGCATGGGGCGCCCTACCTGAGCTACCTCCTCGACGAGTGGTCGCGTCTGTTTGCAGGGCGCCTGGTCGTCTTTGTTCCCTACGCCCGCCCCGGAGGCATGAGTTGGGACGACTACACCGCCCGCCCCAAAGCAGTGATGGCCGAGGCCGGAATCACCGTTCGGGGGGTTCATGAATTCTCTTCTGTGGCCGAAGCCGCTTCTGCCGCTGAAGGTTGGTTTGTGGGGGGCGGAAACACCTTCGTCCTTCGCCGCACGCTGCGTGAAACCGGATTGGAGCCGTTGCTCGACGCCAGCGTTCGTTCAGGGACTCCCTACATGGGAAGCAGCGCCGGCATCAACATCGCCGGAATGAGCATCGGAACCACCAACGACATGCCCATCGTCGAGGTTCCCACTCTGACCGCCATGGGTTGGGTTCCGTTCAACCTCAATCCGCACTATATCGATCCCGTCGAGGGCAGTACGCACATGGGTGAAACGCGGGACCAGCGAATCGCCGAATTCCACGCCTTTAATCCACAGCCCGTCGTCGGTTTGCGCGAGGGAAGCTGGCTGACGTCCAACGGCCTCGAGCACGTCCTTCACGGACCGCATTCTGCCCGCATTTTTCGCACAGGACAACCCGCGATCGAGCAGCCCCAAGGCCCGCTCTCGTTATAGAAATACCTACCTTTGTGCCGTGCGCAAAGCGGTACTTATCATTCTTGACGGCTGGGGAATCCCCGCCGACCCCTCAGTTTCGGCCATTGACCTTGGCTCGACTCCATTTTACGACAGTCTTCACGGCCGATATCCTTCAAGCCAGCTCGAAGCAAGTGGCCGAGCCGTTGGCCTGCCCGATGGTCAAATGGGCAACTCAGAGGTGGGCCACATGAACCTCGGGGCCGGTCGCATCGTCTACCAAGACCTCGTGCGAATCGACCTCGCCCTTGAAGACGGTTCGTTCGCAGACAACCCCGTCTTCGCGGAGTTGGCACAGCGCGGAGCCGCCGGCCAGCGCATCCACCTGCTCGGGTTGGTCAGCGACGGCGGCGTCCACAGCCACATCAACCACGCGAAGGGAATCCTATCAGCCCTGCACGACGCGGGTGCTCCCAACGTATTTGTGCACGCATTCACCGACGGACGCGACACCGACCCCCAAAGCGGCGCCGGGTTCATTGGCGACCTCGAGGCACACATGACCCAGACCACGGGCTCTCTGGCCTCATTGACCGGCCGCTACTACGCCATGGACCGCGACACCCGTTGGGAACGCGTGAAAATCGCCTACGACGCCCTCGTGCACGGAACCGGCACCGCGTGGACCCAATCCGGACGCGACGCTCTGCTCGCCGCCTACGCTGGTGGAACCACTGACGAGTTCCTCCTTCCGCATATTCTCAATCCGGATGGCTGCATCCGCCCGGGGGACGCCGTGTTCTTTTTCAACTACCGCACCGACCGCGGCCGCGAGCTCACCCAGGCACTCAGCCAAGGGGGTCTCGACGATCACGGAATGACTCCAGTCCCCGACCTGCACTTCGTCACCATGACCCGCTACGACGCCACCTTTCGCGGAATCCAAATGGTGTTCGAAAAAGACAACCTCAGCGACACCATGGGCGAAGTCCTTGAGCGCGCCGGCAAACGCCAGATTCGCATCGCCGAGACCGAAAAGTACCCGCACGTAACCTTCTTTTTTTCAGGCGGACGCGAAGAGCCCTTTCACGGAGAATCCCGAATACTCCGTGCGTCTCCGAAAGTGGCCACCTACGACCTTCAGCCCGAGATGAGTGCTTTTGAACTACGGGATGCTCTAATTCCCGAACTTGAGCGCGGTGAAGCCGACTTCGTCTGCCTCAACTTTGCCAACCCCGACATGGTTGGCCATACCGGAGTACTCGAAGCAGCCATAAAGGCCTGCGAAACCGTAGATCAGTGCGCCCAAGCCATTGTAGAAGCAGGACTTCCGAACGGGTACAGCTTCTTTATCCTCGCGGACCACGGCAATGCCGACTGCATGCGCAACCCCGACGGAAGCCCCCATACCGCCCACACAACCCGCCCCGTGCCCTTCTTTCTCGTGACGAACGAACC
>JBIPMA010000212.1:0-2627 GCA_044369335.1 Schleiferiaceae bacterium
AAAAAGTGAAGCGTCAGCGCCCTGGTAGGCCTTGACCAAACTCTTCACAAAAGCAATCATTTCTTTGAACGCGGCTCCGCTCAAGCCCAAATTAAAGGCAATACGGCGCGCCTGAAAATCCTGCAGGCCCACTGAAGGGTCAATCAATTCCGTGAAAATGCGCTCAGGGTGCTTCTCAGCCACCTCTTCAATGTCCATACCGCCGTCGGGGCTGTACATGATCATCGGCTTGCCGGCAGCGCGGTCTAGAAGTACCGACATGTAGAATTCTGCAGTCGGGTTTTCGCCAGGGTAGTATACATCTTCAGCGATGAGTACCTGGTGGACCTTTTTGCCTTCGACCGATGTTTGGGGCGTAACCAACATCATTCCAATGATCTGTTCGGCGCGCTCGCGGACCTCGTCCAGGTTCTTGGCGAGCTTAACACCGCCGCCCTTTCCACGGCCACCGGCGTGTACTTGGGCCTTCACGACGTGCCAACCGGTACCGGTCTGCTCGGTCAATTTCTTCGCAGCTGCTAAGGCCTCGTCGGGAGATGCCGCGACGATTCCGCGTTGAATGCGCACCCCGTAGGAAGCGAGGATTTCTTTGCCTTGGTATTCGTGAAGGTTCATAGTCGAAAAATTTCTTAGGTTGCGAACAGACGCGGCAAAAGTACGCTCCACGGGGCGGAATTCAGCCCTACTTTTGAGCCATGCCGCCACTAATTCTCGCAGAAAACATTACCAAAAGCTATGGGGACCTCGCGGTGCTCAAGGGGGTCGATTTCTCACTTGAAGTACGTGAATTTGTGGCGATTACTGGGGCAAGTGGCTCGGGCAAGTCCACCCTACTTCACATTCTTGCAGGCCTCGACCAACCCGATAGCGGAACCCTTTTCTTTCAGGGAAGCCCGTATCCGCGAAGCGGTTCCGCACTCGAACGCTTTCGAAACCAGAGTCTTGGGCTCGTATTTCAGTTTCACCACTTGATGCCCGAGCTCACGGCACTTGAAAATATTTTGCTTCCCGCAGCCATCGCTGGAACCGCCAATGCCGAGGCCACAAACCGCGCACGCGCAATTGCCGAGCGGCTTGATGTGGGGCACCGACTCACCCACCGCCCTGACGAACTCAGTGGCGGAGAGCAGCAGCGAATTGCCATCGCTCGTGCGCTAATCAACCAACCTCAGGTCGTCTTGGCGGATGAGCCGTCGGGAAACCTCGACCGCGAACGCTCCGAGGAACTCTACCACCTGCTGGACGAAGCCCGCACCGAGTGGAATGTCGCTGTGGTCGTCGTGACCCACGCCGATGGGCTCGCCGCCCGAGCAGACCGCCGGCTGCACTTGCGCGACGGCCGATGGTAGCCGACCTTTTACTGGAATGGGCCGACCGCATTGAGCATCCAGATTTTATTGCGCTCGACCCACTGTCGCTTCCGCGGCGCTTTGCCGACGACCCTGCAAGTGCGGAACTCGTAGGTTTTATGGCTGCCACCATTGCGTGGGGTAGCCGACCGTCCATTATTAATTCTGCCGAACGCGCATTGGCCGGAATGGGCGATCGTCCCGTGCAGTGGCTGCTCGAAGCCGACGACGGAGACCTTGCGGCGCTTCCCTGGCGCCACCGGACCTTGATGGCTGAGGACGCGCTCACCTTGCTGCAGGGGTTACAGCGCGGATTTCGCGAGCACGGATCGCTAGCCCCGTGGTTTGCACCCCAACCCGGAGAGACCAGCTATGGCCCCGCCATCGACCGAGCGCGCGCTGAGATTCTCGGCGTCCACATCCACAGCCGAACGGCCAAGCATTTTGCCAGTCCCGCTATGGGTTCTGCGGCCAAACGGCTTCACCTGTTCTTGCGGTGGATGGTTCGGCCTGCCACCCGAGGGGTAGACCTCGGAATTTGGTCGCACTTGCCCAAAAACATCCTGAGTTGCCCGCTCGACGTGCACACAGGGCGGGTGGCTCGCGGACTCGGTCTGCTGCGCCGCACTTCAGACGACGCTCGAGCCGTTCAAGAGCTGGATCTCGCCCTGCGCCAAATAGACCCCGAAGACCCCGCGCGCTTGGATTTTGCGCTGTTTGGATTGGGGCTCGAGGCCCCCGAACTTTGGCAGAATGGCTAGCCTCGCCGAACGCATGCGCCCCAAGTCCCTGACGGAATACGTCGGGCAGACCCACATTGTGGGTCCAAAGGGCGCCCTGCGCCCTGCGCTTGAGGCCGGACGGCTCCCCTCGCTGCTCTTTTGGGGTCCGCCGGGGGTGGGTAAAACGAGCCTAGCCCAACTTCTCGCACAGCACGTGTCCCTGCCTTTTTCAACCCTGAGTGCGGTGTCTGCAGGCGTAAAAGACGTGCGTGACGAGATCGCCCGGGCTGAATCTGACCGAATGTTTGCCCCCAACGGGCGGATGCTCTTTATCGACGAGATTCACCGTTTTAACAAAGGGCAGCAGGACGCACTGCTCGGCGCGGTCGAGCGCGGAAGCATCACACTCGTCGGAGCTACCACCGAAAACCCAAGTTTTGAGGTCAATGCCGCACTCCTTTCGCGATGCCAGTTGTTTGTGCTTCAGTCGCTTTCAATCGACGATCTGAAGGCTCTGGGCGAACGGGCCATGGACACTGACACCGAACTGAGGCAG
>JBIPMA010000213.1:0-2621 GCA_044369335.1 Schleiferiaceae bacterium
TCGGCGCTAGACTAGCTGCTAGTTACTAGTTGCTCGCTTCCTCGTAAAGCCCCTCGTACTGCTCGGCGTACATCTGCAAGATGGGCTTGCGGCGCAACTTTAGGGTGGGGGTTACGTGGCCTGCGGCGATGCTCCACACGTCTGGAGTCAGCACAAACTTCTTGACTTTTTCCCACTGACCGTACTGAGCGTTGGTGGAATCGATTTCGCGCTGAATGCGTGCGACGATGTGCGGGTGGGCGACCATCTCGGCGGGGTTGGTCCATTCGATTCCCTTGCGGGCGCACCACGACTTGAGGAAGTCGAATTGGGGCTGAACCAAAAGTACAGGGTACTTCTTGTGTTCGCCCGCAACCATGCACTGCTCGATGAAGGGCGACATTTTAAAGGCGTTTTCCATGGCCTGGGGTGTGATGTACTTGCCTCCGGCGGTCTTGAAAATCTCTTTCTTTCGGTCGGTGATGCGCAGGTAGCCCTCAGCGTCGAATTCTCCGATGTCTCCGGTGCGGAACCATCCGTCCTCAGTCATTACCTCGGCGGTGAGGTCGGGGCGGTTGTAGTAGCCCATCATCACGTTGGGGCCCTTGGCGAGGATCTCGCCGTCGGCGTCCAGCTTGAGTTCGACGCCGTCGATGGCGGTTCCGACGGTGCCCAGCTTATGGCCTTGGCCGGTGGGCAGATTAACCGCCAAAATGGGCGAGGTTTCGGTGAGTCCGTAGCCCTCTTGAACGTTGATGCCGGCTCCGGCAAAGATGCGGGCGAGTTTGGGGTTGAGTGCGGCGGCTCCGCTGGCGACGGCCAAGGTTTCACCACCCAGCGCCTCTTGCCACTTGCTAAAGATCAGCTTGCGGGCCAGCTTGAGCTGGGCGTAGTAGAGCGGGCTCAGGCCCTCGTGCTCGTAGCGCTCGGCCAGTCCGACGGCCCAGAAAAAGAGTCCGCGCTTGATGCCGGTCAGGGCCTTGCCCTTGTCCATGATTTTGTCGTATACCTTCTCGAGCAGGCGCGGAACCGCCGTAAATACCTGCGGATGCACCTCGCGCAGGTTGTCTCCGATGGTTTCCATCGATTCAGCGAAGTAGACGCCCACGCCGTTGGTGAGGTAGACGTAGACACAGACGCGCTCGTAGCTGTGGCACAACGGCAAGAAGCTCAGGGCTTTGCCGGTGGGGCCGACGGGCAGGCGCGAGGCCCCCGCCACCGCGTTCGAGGCGATGTTGCGGTGGCTGAGCATGACGCCTTTGGGGGTGCCGGTGGTTCCCGACGTGTAAATCAGCGTGGCGAGGTCTTCTTCGCGCACGGCGGCCTTGCGGGCTTCGAGTTCGGCGCAGTGGGCGTCGGTGGCGCGGGCCACGACGTCGTCTAGGCAGGCGGAGCCTTCGGTCGGCGTAAACGTGAACACGCCTTCGAGGCTGGGCACGTCAGCGCGCAGCGCCTCCATCTTGTCGCGGAGCTCAGGGTCGCTTACAAAGCAAAAACGCACTCCGGCATCGTTCAAAATGAACGTATAGTCGGCCTGCGAAATCGTCGGGTACATCGGTACGTCCACGCCGCCCGCGCTGAGGATGGCTTGGTCGCAGAGGTTCCACTCGGTGCGGTTGGTGGTCGAAATGATTCCGACGCGGTCGCCCGGCTTGAGGCCCAGATCGATAAGACCGCAGGCCAGTTTTTCGGCCTTGGCGATGAATTCGGTGGTCGACATCGACTGCCACTGGCCATTGACTTTGGTATTGAGTGCGTCGGGGCGCGGATGCTTGGCCGCCGCGTAGTGGGCGAAATCAAAAAGGCGTTTGGGTGCGTTCATGCGTGAAAGCTCGTAGGTTACTTGCGGCGTTCGCCGTGAATCCACACCTGGGTCGGCGAGGTCTGCGGCAAGGCCATGGGGATTACTTCGTTTAGGTTTACCTCAAAGATGGTGAAGTCCGCCCAATTTCCAATGCGGATTTCGCCGCGGTCGGACTCCTGAAAGGCTGCGCGGGCGGCGTCTGCGGTCATTCCCTTTAAGGTTTGGGCCAAGGTCAGGGCGTTTTCGGTCTGAAAACCCTCGGCGGGGTGGCCGTCCAATGCGCGTCGGGCCGTGGCGGCCAAAATCGTGTACATCGGGTTGGGGTGCTCGATCGGGAAGTCGGTTCCGAGCGGAATCCATCCGCCGTTTGCCTCGCGCAGCGCCCGGTACGCGTAGGCGTGCGGCATGCGATGCGGCCCAAGACGGTCCGGAGCCCAATCCATATCACTCGTCGCGTGGGTGGGCTGCACCGACGGAACAATGCCGTTGCCAAAGAGGATCTGGTCTTCGGGACTTACCACCTGGGCGTGCTCGACGCGCCAGCGCAGGTCTTTTTGTGCGGCTGGGGCGCTGAGGGCTTCGCGGTACACATTGATGATGAGGTGGTTGGCGGAATCTCCGATGGCGTGCGTGTTCATCTGCCATCCGGCCTTGGCGAGGCGGTCGGCGGCGGCCTTGAGGTACTTGGTGCCGCGCAGGGCCAGACCAAAGTGGTCGTGGCGGTCGTGGTAGGGGGCGCGCAAGAGTGCTCCGCGGCTGCCCAAAGCGCCGTCGCTGTAGAACTTAAAGCTTCGCACCGAAAGCCAGTCGGTCTCGAGGGGGCCGCGGTTCAGCCAGT
>JBIPMA010000022.1:0-9789 GCA_044369335.1 Schleiferiaceae bacterium
CTGATTCCGCCCGGTGCACCAGACTCAAGCGTGCAGGCGAATTCGACGACCACATCGGGACCCTCGAGCACGCAGCCCAGCACCTTGGCCCACTCAGAAGCAGGGCGCGCGGGCAGAGCGCTAGAACCTAGCGGATCCATGGAAGTTCTTTGGGCCAGCACACGAAGGGACGGGTAATTACTTGACTGTAAACGCTCAAAGGCAGGATTTCTGATGCTTGGGTGAGCGGAATAATTTGGCCGCTGCGCTTGAGTAGCTTAATCTCCTGTTTGTCAGACGCATAAGTTTTGTTGGTCGCGATGCCTTCGAGTACAAAGTGGCGGGCATCGTCAAACGACAAACTCATGCTCGCCGCGACCGAAGCCTCGAGTTGCGCGCGGTCTGCAGCAGTCAAAGGCGTGTCAAGAAACTTGATTCTGAAGAGTTTGCGTTCAATGATCCGGCGGCTAAGTGCGCTCAGAACGGGGTCGCTGTGACTCTGCCACTGCTTGATCGCGCTGAGGATGTCGCTGTCGTCCAGCCGGGTAAAGAGGTCTAGAAGCTCGGGTTCTGAAGTGAATTCATCGTGGTTCGGTCGGCGGCAAAGTAGGGTAGAGAGCTCGGTTCCGGCAAAAAGCGTCTCGCCGCGTTGTGCGAGCAGCGAGGCACGCCGCAAAACTTCAACCAACATGTGTTCGGCGCTCAGCACCGTTTTGTGCATGTAGACCTGCCAGTACATCAGGCTGCGGCTCATCAAGAACTTCTCGATCGACGTGATGGCCTTGTGCTCGAGCACGAGTTGTCCGTCGACAACGTGCAGCATTTCGAGCAGGCGGTCGCTGTTGATGGCACCCTCGATGACTCCGGTGTAAAACGCATCGCGCTTGAGGTAGTCCATGCGGTCCATGTCGAGCTGCGACGAAATGAGTTCGTGCAAAAAACGCTTGGGGTGGCTGCCCTCAAAAATGGCTATGGCCTCGGTGAGTTGGCCGTTAAATTCGTCGTTCAGCCGGCGCATAATGAGGCGCGAAACGGTCTCGTGGTGCACCCCGTAGAGCAAAGTGTGCTCGAGTGCATGGCTAAACGGGCCGTGGCCGACGTCGTGCAGCAGAATGGCGATTTGGGCGGATTCTTCTTCGGAATCCGTGATTTCGATGCCCTTGCGGCGCAGAACCTGTATAGCTTTTTGCATCAGATGCATCGCGCCCAGGGCATGGTGAAAGCGGGTGTGGTAGGCGCCCGGGTAGACCAAGTAGCTTAGTCCGAGCTGGCTGATGCGCCGCAGCCGCTGAAAGTAGGGGTGCTCGACGAGGTCAAAAATTCGTTCCGACGGAAGCGAAATAAAACCGTAGATCGGATCGTTAAAAAGTTTGAACTTGTTGGTCGCGGGAACGGGCGGCATAGAAATAGCTTGAATACCCAAACTTAACCACAAATGCATGGAAAATTCGAGGATCTTATGGGTTGACGACGAAGTCGAGGCGCTTCGCCCCCACATTTTGTACCTCGAGGGGCGCGGAATCCAAGTGGTCACCGCCACGAACGCGGCCGACGCCCTGGCCTTAGTGCGTTCGGAGTCGCTCGACTGCGTCCTTTTGGACGAGCACATGCCCGGGCCAAGCGGACTCGACGTTCTGCCTCAGATCAAAGCGCTCAAGCCCGCCCTGCCTGTGGTGATGGTGACCAAGAGCGAAGAAGAAGGCCTCATGGCCGATGCCCTCGGGTCGCAGCTCGCCGACTACTTGCTCAAGCCCGTACAGCCCCGCCAGGTGCTGTCCACCTTGACCCGAATTCTCGGGCAGGGCGCGCTCCAGGGCGCGCGCAGTGCGAGCCGCTACCAGCAAGGGTTTCGCGAGTTGGGTGAACGCATCGCCCATGCGCACAATTGGGATTCGTGGACCGAAGTCTACCGTGAACTACTGCGCTGGGACCGCGAGCTGGCCGGCGGCGAAGCCGAGTCGATGCGCGCCATGCTCGACCACCAGCGCGAGGAGGCCAACCGGCTCTTTACCCGCTGGTGGGCCTCAGAGTACCCGAAGTTGCTGCACGACGACGAGGCGCCCTGCCTGTTCAGCCATCAGCTGCTCGACGTGCGAATCAAACCCCTGCTGGACCGTGGAGAGAAGGTGGTGCTTCTGGTTTTTGACAACCTGCGCCTTGACCAGTGGCAAGAGATTCAGTCGCTGATGACGAGTAAGTTCCGCGTCGAATCTGACGACGTGTATGCCAGCATTTTGCCGACGGCCACGCAGTATGCGCGCAACGCGCTGCTGGGCGGAACCATGCCTTCAGAGCTCGCGAAGCGCCACCCCGACCGCTGGGTGCGCGACGTTCTTGATGCCGAGGGCGGACGCAACAGCAACGAAGACTTCTTTCTAGCGCACTGGGCAACGCGCAACGGTCTGGCGACCCCAGGCTATGCAAAGCTGACGCACGCAACCAGCGAACAGCGGTTTGTGGCCAAGTGGCGCGAGCTGCGCGGCAAGGACCTCGTTGCGGTAGTTGTCAACTTCATCGACCGCATGAGCCACGCCAAAACCGACGAGGTGATTCTGCGCGACTTGGCCAAGGACGACCGTGGCTTTCGCAGCCTGACGGCGTCGTGGTGGAACCATTCGCCGCTCAAACCCTGGGTCGACGACCTCGCGCACGATGGGGTTACGCTCGTGGTTACAACGGACCACGGCACCCTAACCGTGAAAAAACCGGTTCACATTCGGGGTTCGCGCGATCTTACCGCCAACCTGCGCTACAAAGTGGGCCGCGGCATGGAATTCAAGGACAAAGAAGTTGCCTTGGTGGCCGACCCAGAGCGCCTCGGAATTCCCGCCACTAACCTCGGCGACAAGGTCGTGTTCGCTGGTGAGCAGGACTACTTCGTGTACCAGAATCAGTACCACCACCACGTCGAGAAGTTTGACGGCAGCTACCAGCACGGCGGAATTTCGCTCGAAGAAGTCGTGGTTCCGTTTGCGGTGCTGCGCCCGCGTACCTGACCTTTGCCTTTGTGGAAGAGGTGCAGATTCTCAGGGAGCCGTCGGACTGGCAGCAGTGGGCGACCGTTCACGCGGCGGCGCTTTCGGGGGTTGTCGCGCTGCGCGGTGAGATGGGCGCCGGAAAGACCACCGCGGTGGGCCACTGGCTGCGTGCGCTGGGATCTCTGGACCGTGCAAGCAGCCCCACATTTGTCCTCGTTAACGAGTACGAAAGTCCTGAGGGCCCCATCTACCACTTCGACCTTCACCGGCTCGATCGGCCTTCAGAGGTCGCCGCCATGGGCTTTGAAGACTACCTCGACAGCGGCCAACCCTGCTGGGTTGAGTGGCCCGACCGCGCGGGCGCGTTGATGCCGTCAGATGCGGTATCCGTGCACATCGAAGCCCTTGAGGATGGATCCAGAAAGGTTACCTTCGTAGGGACCTACCGCTAACCCTCGCACCCTGGATTCATGGAAGCCGCACCTGTGTTTCAAACCCAAGAAGAACGACTGATGGTCGATGCCAAGTCGCAGCGACTTCGAATTGGGATTCCGCTCGAATCGACCTGGGCCGAAAACCGAGTGGCGCTTACCCCCGAAGGGGTGCACCTGCTTGTGGCTCAAGGGCACGAGGTCGTGCTTGAGTCGAACGCCGGAACCGCCGCCCGCTACAGCGACCGCGAGTACGCTGAGGCCGGAGCCGAAGTCACCACCGACCGCCGCGTTGTGTTTGGCTGCCCGGTGCTCGCGAAGGTCGAGGCTCCGTGCGAAGCCGAATGGCCGCTGATGGCCCAGGGCCAAGTGCTCTTCTCAACGCTACAGCCCGGAACCCTCACCCCCGCATTTCTCGATGCCCTCAAGGCCAAGCGCATCACCGCGTTCAGCTACGGAAGCATTCTCGACGAAGAAGGCCGCGCCCCTTTTGTGCGTTCGATGGCCGAAATCGGCGGTAGCCAAGCAATTACCATCGCGATGGAGTACCTCTCTACGTGGTCTGGCGGTAAGGGCTACGCCATGGGTGCGGTCACGGGGGTTCCGCCCACTGAAATCGTGATTTTGGGTGCCGGAACCGTCGGTACCACCGCCGCCCGCCTTGCTTCAGCCCTCGGAGCCTCCGTCAAAGTGTTTGATTCGTCCATGACGCGCCTTCAGCGCCTTCGCGAGCGGGTCGGCGACGTCTACACCTGCACGCTGCAGCCCCAAATCCTCTCGAAAGCGCTCAGCCGCTGCGACGTCGCGATCGGAGCCTTGCGCCCCGTCAACGGACGCACCCCCGTCGTGGTCACCGAAGAAATGGTGGCCGGAATGAAACCCCGGAGCGTCGTCGTCGACTTGAGCATTGACCACGGCGGATGCTTCGAAACCAGCGAAGTCACCTCGTGGGATGCCCCCGTCTACACCAAGTTTGAGGTGACGCACTTCGCGGTTCCGAACATTGCAGCCCGCGTAGCCCGTACGGCCTCGTTTGCCCTGAACAATTTGACGTCGCCCCTCTTGCGCGAACTCGCCGACCTGGGCGGCGTCGAAGAGGCGCTTCACGCCAAGCCGCACTGGCGCAAGGGCGTGTACCTCTACCACGGTCAGGTGACGAGCGCATCGGTCGCCCAAACCCTCGACCAGCCCTTTACCGACCTCGATCTGCTGCTGTGAAAAAGCTGCTACGCCGCATTCTGTGGTACGGATTCGGAGTTGGCCTTGGCGTACTCCTCGTGGCCTTCATTTTTAGGGACCGCGACTTTGAATGCAGCTACTTTCCCAACGATCGCGTGCTAGCGGAACTTCACCGCAAGCCGGTCCGCGGCGCCGATTCCGCACTATGGCAAGCAGTAGGCGCGGACTCGACGGTGCTCAAAGCATTTCTCACCCTTGGCGAAGTGGATTTTAGCGCAAGCCAAACGCGCACCCGGCACTCTGCCGAGGTCCCCGCCTATTGGATCGACCTCGAATTTCAGAATCGCGAATGGCGCGGACTCTGGGAAGTGCGCCAGGACAGCGCGTGGCTCGTTTCGTTGGATCGTAAGTAACTAGCTACTAGTAACTTGTTGCCGCGCAGCGGCTCTCGCCCCGAAAGGGCCCTAGCCCGAGCGCCGAAGGCGCGTAGGGCACCAAACCTACTCCCCGCGTTCGGTTATAACCGGATTTTACTTTTTTCAAATTTTCTGAATTACATAAAACCACGTGATTCAGATAATTGAAATAGTTATCCGTTTAGGGATTAGTCGCTTGGATGTTCCCAATGGCCAACGAGCAAGTCTCAGTCAATCTCAGTCAACCTCAGCTAACCCGCGTTCGTCGCGCCGCCTCCTTGCGGAGCATCATCAGCTCACGCCCCGTTTGGCCGGCAACCGAGGTGTTTTCTTCGGCACGGCGCAAGAGATAGGGCATCACGTTGACAATGGGTCCGAACGGAAGGTACTTGGCTACGCGAAACCCATGGTGGGCCATGATGTAGCTGATGAAGTCGCTCATTCCGTAAAGTTGGGCAAACCAGACCGGAGCGTCCTGAGGGTTCCAACCCTGAGCGGTGAGTAGCTCGGCCCCGAGGCGGTTGCTGCCTTCGTTGTGGGTTCCGATGACCACGCCCACGCGGCCGGGGGCCTCGGGACGGCCAAGGGCCTCAAGCATCATGCGGACGCAGGCGTCGTACTCGGCATCGGTTCCGGCCTTATCGGGCTGAACGGGAGAGGGGTAGCCCATGGTGGCTGCGCGCTCGCGCTCTTTTTCCATGTAGGCTCCGCGTACCAACTTCACACCGTAGAAGTATCCGTGGGCGGAAGCATGGTCCAGGTCGGCGCGAAGCTGAGCCTGGCGTCCGACGCGGTAGCACTGAATGGTGGTAAGTACCACGAGCTGGTCGCGGTTGAACTCCTGCATGGCTTCGCGGGCGAGCTGGTCGATGGCGCCTTGAATCCAGGTTTCTTCAGCGTCAATCATGAGGGTGCGGCCTGATTTGGCCGCGAACTGGGCCATGCGGCGGATCCGGGCACGGACTTTTTCGAGCTGCTGGTTTTCGGCGGCGGAGAGTTCCGCACCAAGTGTCATGCGTTCGAGCAAATCGTGCGGAGCGATTCCGGTCATCTTAAACACCCCGAGGCTGAGGCCAGGTTCGTGCGCGGCAAGGGCCAGGGTTTGAAGCACGACCTCGACGGTTTGGTCGAATGCGGAGTCGGTGGTTTGGCCCTCAACCGAATAGTCTAGGATGCTCCCCACGCCGCCGGACCACAGGCGCTGAATGGCGGGGCGGCTTTCGGCTACGGTTTCGCCTCCACAAAACTGACGAAATACGGTGGCGCGGATTATCCCTTTGACCGGAAGCTTCCAATTCAGGGCCCACAAACTGAGCGCCTTACCGGCAGAAACAAGTGTGGGCGAAGCAAGTACGCCAAACAGAAGGCGGGCACGGCGGATGTCAGCAGGGGAGGCGTGCTGAAAGGCTAGCGCGGTATCCGAAAAATCGAGCTTCACAAGGCTGAGGTTCAAAGGTTCGTGCAAAGATATACGGCGGCATGCCCGACCTTCGCGCTATGGATCTGCATCCCGTACGTGCCTTAGGGCCTGAAGCTTGGAACGAATTGAATGACTGGCTGTTGCGCGAGGGCGGCCGCTTCACCTCAGTCCACATTTTGGTGGACAGCAATACCCACGAGCTCGTGCTGCCGCGCTTTATGGCCGAAATCGAAGGCTTGGCCGATCAGCTCGCCCTTGGCCTGCGCGACGAAGGAGCCGACCGCGGCGCCCTTTTGATTGCCTTGGGGGGAGGAGTCGTCTGCGACCTCGCCGGCCTCTTGGCCACTCTGTACATGCGCGGAATCGAGCTGGTGCTGGTTCCGACCACCCTACTCGCTATGGTCGACGCGGCCTGGGGAGGCAAAAACGGAGTGGATTCTGAAGGAAGCAAAAATTTACTCGGAACCTGGCGCCCCGAAGCTCCGGTGTTCGCTGACGTGCGCGCCCTCGAAACCTTGCCCGAACGCGAATGGCGTCAGGGTTGGGCTGAACTCGTCAAGCAGGCGTGGATTGCGGGCGGAAGCCTATGGACTGAAGTATCAGGTGGTCCGTGGACCAATGCGCCCTTTTGGGTCCGCGATGCGGCCGAGGTCAAGCTCCAAGTGGTCGCCGCAGATCCTTTTGAGCGGGGAACCCGTCGCGCCCTCTTGAACATGGGCCATACCGTGGGGCACGCGGTGGAATCGTTAGTGCTCGCACGTGGTCTTGATTACGGCCACGGAGACTGCGTGGCGCTCGGACTTACAGTCGAATCGCGAATTCTTGATGCCGTGGGTCAGCCCGGTTACGCAGAGCGCAGCGCGCTTCGAAACCGAATTGCGGCAGATTTTCGACTGGATGCACTGCGGAACTTGGATTGCGCCGCCGTGTGGGCCGCGATGCAGCACGACAAGAAAAAGCGAGCGGGCCAGCTGCGCATCGTGTGGAGTCCCGAACCGGGCGCACCTGAAGTCGCGCTGGCTATTGACGAGGCCCTGTTTACCATAGCTTGGATTGCGGATGCGGCGCATTGAGCTTCCGTACGCCAAGAGTCTGGCCAACCGAGTGATGCTGCTGCGCGCCCTGCGCGGCGCGGCGCTTCCGTCGGCCGATTCACTTTGGAACGACGACATGCACGCCATGCGTCGGGTGCTTGAGGCTCCTGCCGGACCTGATGGGGTTCGGCGGGCCGATGCGGGTCCGGCCGGAACCGCCTACCGGTTCGGAATGGCTTATTGGGCGGCCCAACCAGGCGCTGAGGTCCTGCTGTGCGGCGACGCGAGGATGCGCGAACGCCCCATTAACCCGTTGGTCGAGGCTCTTCGTCGACTCGGAGCCTCACTCGACGCCGTCCCCGAGGGCTGGCGAATTCGCGGCGCAAAGTGGCCATCGGGCGAAGTCGAGGTGGATGCCCGCGAGAGTTCGCAGTTCGCCTCGGCCTTGGTTCTAGTCGCTTCGGTTGCGGCTCCTAATTTGCGCGTAGTGACGCCCTTAGGTGTGACCAGTCCGCCTTATCTAGCCATGAGTTACCAGCTTGCGGCCCACGCAGCGTTGGGCTGGCCACCGGAGCGCGATTGGTCTGCGGCCTTCGTATTCTGTGCCGCGGTGGGTTTGAGTGGACGTTCGGTTCTTTTGTCGGGCCTCACGCTCGAAAGCGTTCAAGGCGACGCCGCTAGTGCCCAATGGGGTGGTGAACTTGGTTTTGCGCTGAGTGCGACGCCTGAGGGGCTCGTGGCGGAACCTGCAGTGCCCTTGGCCGGTCCGTGGACCGTCGATTTCGGGGCGCAGCCCGACCTCGCGATGCCAGCAATCATCGCTGCCGCACTCTTGGGGCGTGGCGGAACCGCTTCAGGCCTCCACACCCTCAACGCCAAAGAGTCCCCGCGCTTGGATGCGACGGCAGACTGGCTTCACCTTCTTGGCTGTTCGGTCACTCAAGGCCCAGACTGGATCCGTTGGGAGGTTTCTGATTCTACGGTCCAGCCATCTGAGCTCGAATTGGACTGCCTCGGAGACCACCGTATGGCTTTTTGCGCGGCGCTGGTTTCGCTTCGGTTCCCGGTGCGGGTTTTTGGCGCTGATGCGGTGTCAAAGTCGTTTCCGGAATTTTGGGAGCAGTTTGGGGCGTTTCGGTAGCCGATTAGCAAGGTTGGCAAGGTTGGCAAGGTTGGCAAGGTTGGCTCGTCGGCTTTTCTGGCTTTTGGCTTTTGGTTTCTGATTTCTGGCTTTTGGATATTAGTTTCTGGTTTCTTGTTTCTCGTTGCTTGCGACTGGTTGCTGGTTGCTCGCGACTGGTTGCTGGTTACCAATTTTGAAGCGGGAGGAGTAGGCGTAGACTGCCGCTCCAGCCGCTTGGCGATCGACGGATTCGGGCGTTGATTCGAGTGAGGTTTTGGGTATAGTTGAGTGCGGCTTCTGCCGTCCAACCGGGTCGCCAAAGAGTCATGGGGCCGGTGGCACGGGGAAGCACACTGGATTGAGTCAGTGTCGAGTTGAAGTCAAGGTTTGTGGTTTGGGAATGGCTAAGACTGCCGTCATGCAGACGTTCAAGTGCGTTGGGTTGGGATGTTCTGGTGGTGATTCCTGCGATTCCGAGTTCTGTAGTGAAGGGGCCCGAGGGCCAGCGGAGCTGGACCGAGGCGCCTTGGGCACGCCCTAGGTAGAGGTGGCTTCGAATGCTTGCGGATGCGAGATGCTTCCAATTTTCTATTATGCCGCGGAACCCCATGCTGAGTTGCCCCGGGTACCAAACTACGGAACGACTTCGGTCAGCCCACGCAGCAGATGGGCCGGTTGTGGTGTTTTGAATAGTGAGTCGGCCGGCCCACAGCGGCAACGCCGCTGTGGCGCGGTTCCCGCGCAGCGGGCGCCACGGGGTGGCGCCGGCCGCCGGCCTTTCTCCGGTCCATGGCCTTGATCCGTCAACCGATACAGCTCCCGCCGGAACCCATTCGCGCTGCACCGCCACAAGAAGCCCGCCAGGCCCGTACCACGTCGCAGACAGCTCCGTCCAACCCCGAGAACTCATGCCCGCTTTCACTCCGAAGTAGGCAGACCGCAGGGATAAGTCGCCGTACCAAATGCCTGCTGTGTCGCGACCCAGCACGGCTTGGTCAACGAACTTCCGAATTAGGCTTGCAGATTTTGAGGATCTAAACGTCCCGGCCTCACCGACAGCCCCAACAGCCTCAAATGTTTCATGGATCCCCAAAGCCCGTGGGCCTCGGCGTGTAAGCATCGCCGGACGAATTCCCACGGCTACCGACCGGGGTCCGGCCCACAGGCGAACGGGATAATCCGAGGGACTACGTAGCTCCCATGTGGGGGAAGACCAGGGTTGGACTCGC
>JBIPMA010000225.1:0-2603 GCA_044369335.1 Schleiferiaceae bacterium
ACTGACTGTAGATTATTTTTTACTACCTTCACTTTTAGTAAAAATCACCATTTCTCCCCACCCGCACCCGCGGGTTCCGCACCGAATTCACCGTTCGCCGCGCAGCTGAGAACGAAGAATTCCGCACTGATGCACCGACACCGACCACTAAATCTGGCCGCACGCCGCCTTCGCGCCCTGAGCACCTTGCTCACCATAGCCATATCCCTCAACTCCACCCAACTCCACAGCCAAACCTTGCCAGTGGGCAGCGGGAGCTACACCACCACCTTTCCCGGAGTCGACGCCGCCGGACGCAACGGCTACCCCTCAGGGACCCCCTACACCAAAGGAACCGCGGCGAGCAAACCGCTTCCGACCAACGACTGGTGGAGCAACAAGCTCAAAAATCCGCACAGCGACAACCTGTTCAACTACCCCTTTACCCTAAAGACCGTCACCAGCGGGTTGGTCGTCACCTACATCCCGTGGGGCCCCATCGACAACATCGAACCCGTCATGGTCGGCGTAAGCGGCCTGAATGCCAGCAGCGCCAAAGTCGCCGACCACAGCGACTGGACCGTCACCCTGGACTGGACCTCCGGAACCAAAAACTTCACCGCCACCGCCGGGGTGGGCATGCCCTTTCTGCACTTTACCAAAGCCGCCAGCGACCTCGCCTCGGTCACCGTCAACCAAGGGACCGCAACCGTGGCCGGCCACATCTTGACCATCGAAAACGCCCGCAACGGAGCCGATTTTGCCATCTACGCCCCCTCGGGCAGCGTGTGGGTGCAGAACGGGTCGACCTACACCAGCACCCTCAACGGCCAGAACTACTGGTCGCTCGGATTCCTGCCGCTTACCGCCCCCAGCGTGGCCACGGCCGCCGCGCAGTACGCCAAGTACGCCTATGTGGTTCCGACGGCGACGCGCGCCGACTACGACTTTGACCCTGCGACGTCGGTGGTCACCACCGACTTTTCGGTCGAAGTCGACGTCAAAGAGGGCAGCGACAGCCTGATGCTGCTGGGCCTCTTGCCGCACCACTGGGCCAACCTGGCGCCCGGTGCGCCCGCCCTCAGCTCGCTGGTGTACCCCACCGTGCGCGGAAGCATGAAGTGCAACGAGTCAAACCACTTCAGCGTGCAGAACACCTTTTACGGCATCCTGCCAACCCTGCCGTACCTCGACAACTACAGCCCCGGATTCAACCCCGCCCAGCTGCAAACCAAAGTGAGCGTGCTGGCCAACGACCAGCTCGCCACATGGACCGACAGCTACAACGAGGGCCAAGAAATGAACCGCCTGATTCAGACCGCGCGCATCGCCCAGCTGACCAAAGACAGCGTGGCGTTCAACCAGCTCTTGGCCACCGTCAAAGCCCGCCTCGAGGACTGGCTGAGCTACCAAGCCGGCGAAGTCGCCTTTCTCTTTTAATACAACGCCACGTGGTCGGCCTTTTTGGGCTACCCCGCGGGCCACGGCCAAGACGTCAACCTCAACGACCACCACTTTCACTGGGGCTACTTCATTCACGCCGCCTCGTTTGTCGAGCAGTTTGAGCCCGGTTGGGCGGCACAGTGGGGCGGAATGGTCGACCTCCTCGTGCGCGATGCGGCGGCTCCGCGGCGCGACGACCCCTTGGTTCCGCACCTGCGCAACTTCAGCCCCTATGCGGGCCACTGCTGGGCCAACGGATTCGCCACGTTTCCGCAAGGCAACGACCAAGAATCCACCTCTGAGAGCATGCAGTTCAACTCGGCCCTGATCCACTGGGGCGAAGTGACCGGCAACGACTCGATCCGCGACCTCGGAATCTACCTGTACACCACCGAGCAGAGCGCCGTCGAAGAGTACTGGTTTGACCAGCAGCAGCGCAACTTTGGGCCGAACCAGCAGTACAGCCTGGTTTCGCGCGTGTGGGGCAACAGCTACGACAACGGAACCTTTTGGACCGCCGACATCGCCGCCAGCTACGGCATCGAACTCTACCCGATTCACGGCGGATCCCTGTATTTGGGCCACGACAGCGCCTACGCGGCCATGCTGTGGGCCGAAATTGAGGCCAACACCGGAATCCTTGCCAACGCCCCCAACGTCAACCTCTGGCACGACGTAATGTGGCAGTACCTGGCCTTTACCGACCCGCAAAAGGCCATCGACCTGTACGACTCGTACCCCAACCGCAGCCTGAAGTTTGGCGTGAGCGATGCCCAGACCTACCACTGGCTGCACGCCATGAACGCCCTCGGGCGCGTTTCGACCTCGGTCACCGCCAACCACCCGTTGGCCGCCACGTTTGTATTGGGGGGCGACACGACCTACGTGGCCCAGAACTACGGATCCGACACCGTCAACGTGCAGTTCTCGACGGGCTACGTACTGCAGGTTCCGCCGCGCACGCTCAAGACGAGCCGCGACGCTGCCGTGGACGGAGTGCTCAGCAGTAGCTTCACCTCGGCCTACCCGGGCGGAACCGTCGACCTGCTCTTTAGCGCCACCCACGGCCAGCCTAGCCAAGTAGTGTTCTACTGGGGCGATTCGGCCTTTGCGACCGCCACCCAGGCGCCCTTTACTGCGACTTCGACCGCACTGCCGAGCGGTGTGCACCAATTTTATGC